>JBFKCZ010000109.1:0-7681 GCA_041620035.1 Pseudomonadales bacterium | reverse complement strand
CCATGAGAAAAGTCGGTGCCGTATTCTTCGAAGGATTCGAACTGCTCGACATATTCGGTCCGCTCGAGATGTTCGGCGTGCTCGCCGAACACTTCACGATCACGGCGGTGGGCGAGCAGACCGGCCCCGTCGCGAGCGCGCAGAAGACGAGCGCATTCGTCGAGCAGACGTTTGCGGATGCGCCCCAGTTCGATGTGCTGCTCGTGCCTGGCGGGATTGGCACGCGAGCGCTGGTCAAGAATGCTTCTTTCCTCGAGTCGTTGCGAAGGCAGGCAGCGGGGGCGGAGATCGTGGCGTCGATCTGCACCGGATCGGGTGTTCTCGCGGCCGCTGGACTACTCGACGGTCGCCGCGCGACCACCAACAAGCGCGCGTGGGCATGGCCCGTCAGCCAGGGTCCGAAAGTCACCTGGGTGCCGCAGGCGCGCTGGGTGGAAGACGGCAACGTATTCACGGCGGCGGGTGTCGCCGCCGGCATAGACATGTCGCTCGCCGTGATTGCCCGGTTGCTCGGAGAGGACGTGGCCGTGCGTGTCGCCGACGGCACGGAGTACGATTGGCACCGTGACTCGGGTTGGGATCCCTTTGCCGCCAAGAATGGGCTCGTTTGAGCGATGACTGGCGATATCAAACTCATCGCAGGTACGTCGCATCCGACACTGGCCGCGGAGATCAGCGAGCACCTCGGCGTGCCGCTCTGCGCAACGGAAATCCTGCGTTTCGGCAACGAGAACATTCTGTTCCAGTGCAAGGAGAACGTGCGCGAGGCAGACGTGTTCGTGGTGCAGACGTCGTGCCCGCCCGTCTCGGATCTGATCGTGGAACTGCTGATCATGATCGATGCGCTGAAACATGCGTCCGCCCGTCGCATCACCGCCGTGTTGCCGTACTTCCCTTACACGCGCTCGGACAAGAAGGATCGGCCACGTATCTCGATCACCGCACGCCTGATGGCCGACCTGCTCGAGACTGCCGGTGCCGATCGGGTTCTGACGATGAACCTGCATTCCCCGCAGGTGCAGGGATTTTTCCGCATTCCGGTGGATCAGCTGAACGCAACGCCTCTGGTGTGCGACCACTTGCGTGACACGACCAGGCTCGACAACAGCGTGCTCGTTGCCAGCGATGTTGGTGAAGCCAAGGATCTGGGCGAGTACGCGAATCGGTTGAAGCTGCCGATGGCCATCATCGACAAGCGTCGCCGCGACGACAGCGAAAACCCCGTGGCCGTGGCGTTGATCGGTGATGTGAAGGGGAAGAACGCGCTCATCATCGACGATGAGATTGCGTCCGGTGGAACGATGATCGAGGCGGCGCGATACCTGCGCGCCCATGGCGCCAGGCGCATCGAAGCCGCGGCGGTTCATCCCGTTCTGTCCGGACGTGCCATCGAACGATTGCGGCAATCGGACATAGAGCGGCTGGTGGTGACCAATTCGATTGCGGTGCCGGAGCCGAAACGCAACGCGCAGCTGGAGATCGTCTCGGTCGCCAGTCTGTTCGCAGAGGCGATCCGCGCCATTCACAGCGGGGATTCGGTGTCCAAACTCTTCGCGTAGTTTTCCGGCCTTCGGTTCAGGGCAGGCCGGCACCGGCGTAGGGGGCTTCCATCACGTCGATGCGACCCGCGCGTACGGCGCGACACTGGTCGGGATGGCTGCTCGGCGCCGTGAGCATGAACAGCGAACGGCGCCCCTGCCCGCCCAACATGCAGGCGAAGGCACCGTGATCGAGCTTGATCCGGTGAGTGATGTTGCCGCCTTCCTCGACGCGCAGGCATTCATTCGACGTCGGCGACGCGACCCATATGCCTTCCGCCTCGTCGAGGCAGATGCCGTCGGGGACGACACCCTGCGGCAGTTGCGCCCAGATGCGGCGCCTGGTCAGGCGTCCATCGGGATTGCGATCGAACGCCGTGAGGCGGCCCCCGAAACTCTCACCGACCACGATCGTCTTGCCGTCCGGGGTGATGACGGTGCCGTTCGGAAAGGCCAGGCCCTCGGCGGCGAGTGTCACGACGCCCTCAGGATCTACGCGCGCGATCGCGGCGCTGCGGAATTCATCACCGGCATGCAGGTCGAAACCGAAGTTTCCGACGTACGCGGTGCCGTCGGCGGCAACGACCATGTCGTTGCAGTGGAATGCGGCCACTTTCGACAGGTCGGCATAGGCATGCAGCGCGGCGCCATCGAAGCGAAGTAGCCTGCGATCGGTCATGGATACGATCAGGAGATCGCCGCCGGGCAGCCAGCCGAGCCCCGACGGCTGGTTGGGGACGGCGACCACGACGCTCTTGCGGCCCCAGCTGTCGAAGGCGAGTACTTCGTGCGCATGCATGTCGGACACGTACAGACGCCCGTCGCGCCATCGCGGGCCTTCACCAAAGCACAGTCCCTCATAGAAGCGGCGCGGCTTCATGCCCGTATCGTCCAGCAAGATCCGAGCCGCATCATGGGCCAACTCATAGCGCATGAAAACTGGGCGTTTCGAAGGAATCCGACAATTCATGTATCCTGAGGCCCGCTGCGGGTTGCGAGACGCCTTCCAGTCTCGCGGGGAACGCAGGGATAACGAACCAAATTTGGGAGTTCTTTACGTATGAGTATCTCTATTCGAGTGTTGGGTATCGCAGCCGTGTTGGCACTGGCGGGTTGTGGTCAAGGGGGCGATGCGCCGGCTGCGAAGGATGCGCCGGCTGCGAAGAAAGCCGAAGCGGCCGCCGAACACGCCGGACAGGCAGTTACCGAAGCCAAGGGCGCAGCGACCGAAGCGATGGGCGCCGCCCAGGAAGCCGCTTCCGACGTCGCGACCGATGCGCTGAAGGCCGCTGACGGTGCCGTCGATTCGGCCGCCGAGGGCGCCAAGGACATGGCTGGCGACATGGCCGATGCCGCCAAGGGTGCCGTAGATGCGACCAAGGATGCCGCGGCAACCGCGATCGATAAGGCCAAGGAAAAGATGTAGCCCATCCGGTGGGATGGGCCATGCGCCCATCCCACCGTCTGCCTTTTAAACACCGCTAGATACCTCACAGGACCGCGTTGCCGCCTGCGAAGGTGCTATCCCAGCCAATCCGGGTCGGTCCGAGCAGCGATCCATTGCCGAACGGCGCCGAAATCGGGTTAAGATCGAAGTCTTTTCGGTTCAGTGAGGGCGCTGCGCCGGGATGCTTCGCAACCAAGTAACTGATCAAAAACACCGCATCCAAGGGGGATTGCAATGAAAGACGTAGTGATCGTCGACAGTGTCCGCACCGGCCTGGCCAAGGCCTTTCGCGGCAGCTTCAATTTGACCCGCTCCGACGACATGTTGGCGCACTGCATCGATGCGCTGCTCGAGCGCAATCCCAAGCTGTCTCCGGACGAAGTCGAAGATGTGGTCGTCGGCGCGGCCAGTCACGCCGGCGAACAGGACGGCAACCTCGCGCGGCTGGCGGTCGTACTGTCGAAGCTGCCGATCACCACGGCGGGTCTCACGATCAACCGCTTCTGTTCGTCGGGCCTGCAATCCATCGCGATTGCGGCGAATCAGATTGCATCCGGGCAAACCCAGGTGGCGATTGCCGGCGGCGTCGATTCCATCTCCATGCGGCAGCGCCAGGAGGCGGGTAAGTCGAAGCCCAACAAGCGTCTCATTGAAGAGAAGCCGGCCATCTTCATGGCGATGGGGAACACGGCCGAGGTCGTGGCGCGCCGCTACCAGGTGACGCGGGAGAAGCAGGACGAGTACGCGCTGCAAAGCCAGCAGCGGTACGCGAAAGCCGTCGACAAAGGGTCGATCGGCGAAGAGATCGTGCCGATGACGGTGACCATGAACAAGGTCGACAAGGCCTCTGGCGCAGAATCGCAAGTGCAGGTGACGGTCGACCGGGACGAGTGCAACCGCCCGGACACGACACTGGCCGGCTTATCGAAGCTGCCGCCGGCGTTCGAGGATGACGGCAGCGTCACGGCGGGCAATGCCTCGCAGCTGTCGGACGGTGCGTCCATGACCCTGATGATGACGGCGGAACGTGCCGCGCAGTTGGGCCTCGAACCGTTGGGCATTTTCCGCGGCTTCACGGTCGCCGGCTGTGAGCCGGACGAGATGGGCATCGGACCGGTGTTCTCCGTGCCGCGTCTGCTGAAGAACGCGGGCCTCAAGCTCAAGGACATCGATCTGTGGGAGTTGAACGAGGCGTTCGCTTCGCAGGCGCTGTACTGCCGCGACGCGCTGGGCATCGACAACGAGATCTACAACGTCAACGGCGGCAGCATCGCGATCGGCCATCCGTTCGGTATGACCGGCTCCCGGATGACGGGCGCGGTCCTCCGCGAACTGCGTCGTCGCAAGAAGAAGTACGGCATCGTCACGATGTGCATCGGTGGCGGTCAGGGCGCCACTGGACTGTTCGAAGCCGCGTAAGCGGTGGAATCGGCGTGCTCTGGATACATTTTGAAACGAATCCCGGGCACGCCGAAATGTCCGCGAAACGCAAATGATCGAAACTCGGTGCGCCATCTCGGGGCGTTTGAAGTGCTGATCCGACTGAGTCTCGCCGCTGTCGTGTGGATGTCCGGTGCTGTCGCACTCGCCAATCCCTATGCGGAACGGTCCGATGCGGAATTGACCGGCATCGCGGCCGGCTGGGAGACACTCTCGGAAGAGAGCCGGCGTGCGCTACTCACCGAGATGCGCGCCCGCATGGCGGTGAAGAAGGACGGCACCCGAGTCATCGCGATCAAGACGGAACGTCGATACGGTCGACTGGTGCGCCAGCCCGATGGCTCCGTCGTGCGAATCGAAACCACCGAACAACTCGTGCGCTATCGTCGTGTTCCCGACGATGGCAGCGCGGCGGCAGACCGAGCGTTCGGGGTCGGCTTCGAAGCCCGTACCGAACCCGCTGCCGAGGCAGACAACCCGTCCGTGCAGCCGGCCGGCACACCTGTGTCGGCACCCGTCAATCAACAGTAGTTTCCATGGCGACTGAACGACCCCGTCTGCTGGTGGTCGATGATGACGCCGAGTTGCGGGAACTGGCGCATGCGTACCTGACGCAGCAGGGCTTCGATGTGGACACGGTAGCCGACGGCAGCGCCATGAACGCGAAGCTCGCCGAGCGCAAATTCGACCTGCTGATTCTCGATCTGATGTTGCCCGGCGAAGATGGATTGTCCATCGCCAAGCGGCTGAAGGGGCGTGTCGATCTGCCGATCATCATGGTTTCCGCCCAAGGCGAGGACGTGGACCGCATCGTCGGCCTCGAGGTGGGCGCCGATGACTACATTGCAAAACCATTCAATCCGCGGGAGCTCCTCGCACACATTCGGGCCGTGCTGCGTCGCGCGCAGGCGCGCTCGACCGGCGGTGACGGCGCGAGCATCGTGCGCTTCGGAGAGTTCGAGATGGACGTGAGCGGGCATCGCCTGTTGCGCGACGGCCAGGCCGTGGCGCTCACATCCGGCGAATTCGATCTGCTGGCAATTCTCGTCAGCCACCCGAACAAGGTGCTCGACCGCGACCGCATTCTCGATCTGCTCACGGGTGCCGAGCGCTCGCCGTTCGATCGCAGCATCGATGTGCGGGTGACGCGGCTGCGCAGCAAGATCGAGCCCGACCCTTCGGCGCCCACGTACATCAAGACGATTTGGGGCAAGGGCTATATGTTCTGCCCGGACGGCAGTTAGATCCCTTTTGTGCTGCGCGGGCCCACCTCGCTGCTGCTGCGCACGACATTGGTGCTTGCGCTCACTGCGGTCGCGATCACCGGCACGGCGGTCCTCGCGCTCAACGCATTCGTAGTCGCCCCGATCGCTGAGCAGTCGGCCGACGATGAGGCCGCCCTCCTGGTGCTGTCGGCGCAGACCTGGGTGGAGCTACCGCCCCCCGCCAGACCGTACTTCGAACTCGAACTCGCCGAGAGCCATGATCTGATCATCTCGCCCAACGCGCGGGATCTACCGCCGGCGGATCTCGCCGGCGGCTACCTCGCGCTCTTGAAAGCGAAGTTGTCGGAGCGGCTGGCGACCGACATACCGCTTCTGCAGGGCGACGACTTGATCTGGGCGAACGTACCCATGGGCGGCTACACGATGCAGATCGGACTTTCGCCGGAGCGCCGGGAAGTGCAGCCGCTGAACGTCGCACTCATCATGATCTTCGTGGGAGCGGGCGTCGTGTTCGGGGCATCACTGCTGATCGTCCGGCGACTGGCCAAGCCGCTCGTGCACGCCGCGGCGTTGGCCGAGAGCTTTCGCGGCGCCGAAAGCTTCGCGGCACTGCCGGAAGAGGGGCCGCGCGAGCTCGTCACCCTCGCCCGGAGCTTCAACAAGATGGCGCGCGAGATTGCAGCGTTGCTGTCGAACCGGACGACCCTGCTGGCCGGCATTTCCCACGACCTTCGCACCCCGCTCGCTCGCATGCGCCTTGCACTCGAACTTCTGCCGGAGACGGTCGATCGGGGCTGGATCGCGCGCTTCGAACGTAACCTCACCGCCATGGACGATCTCATCGGCGATGCGCTGCGTTTCGCAAGAGGGACGTTCGAGGTTCCCGCACTCGTGCAGCTGGGGCCCGCGCTGCGCGAGGTCGTGCATTCGATCGACGATCAGTGCGAGATCCGCTGGACAGGCAGAGAGGATCTATCGATGCCCCTGGCGCTCGGCGCCCTGCGGCGGGTGCTGCAGAATCTGATCGCCAACGCGCGAACCCATGGCGGCTCCGTGCCCGACATCCACATCGAAGTCGATCGCGCCGTGCACATTCACGTCATCGACAGCGGGCCGGGCATCCCGCCGGATCACCGCGAAGCCGTACTGCAGCCGTTCTATCGGCTCGAGAAGTCGCGCAGCCAGGCAACCGGTGGCAGTGGATTGGGTCTTGCGATCGTCCAGCAGCTTTGTCAGACCCATGGCTGGTCGATCGAGATCACCGACGTTGCTCCATCGGGCACGGACATCGTCGTGACGATTCCGATCTGAAATCGGGGTTGAAACAAAATGTCACAAAAATCGGAGGCTCGGACATTCGTGGGAAACAGCTCGCCGAGCACACTCGGTCTCAGCATCGAAGGTACGGGTCGGTGAACCGACCTGGCCATGAGATGCGATGAAGCAACTCTATCCCCTAAATGACCTTTGGCTCTCGAGGTCTCCTGGTCCGCTGATTCTCTCTCCAGATCAGCGGACTTTTTTTTGCCCTCAGGCGGCCTGGTGCACGTGGACATCACGCTGCGGATAGGGAAAGGAGATGCCAGCTTCGTCGAAGGCGAGCTTCACCGACTCCGTCGTCGCGAAGAAAACCGGCCAGAAGTCCGCTGCCTTCACCCAGGCGCGCACGGTGATGTTCACCGCATTGTCGCCGAGCGACGACACCAGTAGCGCCACAGGCGGATCGGTGAGTACGCGGTCATCGGCCTTCAACACGCGGTCGATCACCGCTTTCGCCGCTGCGATGTCGTCGTCGTAGCCAATGCCGAACACCAGATCGACGCGACGCGTCGCCTCCGTAGAGTAGTTGGTGATGATCCCGTTCGAGATCGCACCGTTGGGAATGATGATCACTTTGTTGTCACCGGTTTTCACGACGGAATTGAAGATCTGAATTGCCGACACGGTGCCGCTCACGCCCTGGGCTTCGATGAAGTCGCCCACCTTGAAAGGTCGGAACAAGAGGATCAGCACGCCGCCCGCGAAGTTGG
>JBFKCZ010000108.1:0-7687 GCA_041620035.1 Pseudomonadales bacterium | reverse complement strand
TAGGTCCGTAGCTCAATTGGTAGAGCACCGGTCTCCAAAACCGGGGGTTGGGGGTTCGAGACCCTCCTGGCCTGCCAATCGAGCCGACGAGGATCGACGAGTCGCGTGACAACGAATACTACTGAAACACCGGGCCAATCCGTTCTCGACTGGGCGAAGTGGCTGCTGGTCGTGGCATTGGTTGGTGGTGGCATCTTTGCCAACTGGTACTACCAGGATCAGTCCCTGCTGAATCGCGTCCTGGCGCTGGTTGCGCTTGCAGCGGTTTCAATCGGGATCGCGCTGCAAACAGAGCGCGGCCGTGTCATCTGGTCGCTCTTGAAGGAGTCGCGAACCGAGATTCGGCGCGTCGTTTGGCCAACTCGCCAGGAAACCACGCAGACGACCCTGGTCGTGGTGGTGCTGGTGCTGGTGTTCTCACTGATTCTCTGGGGGCTCGACTCGTTGTTGAGCTTTTTGGTTTCGAGCCTGATCGGGTAGGAAAGATGTCGAAGCGCTGGTTTGTAGTACACGCCTACTCGGGATTCGAGAAGAACGTTGCGCGCACGCTTCGGGAGCGCATCGAGCTTTCGAACCTCAAGGAATTCTTCGGCCAGGTGCTGGTGCCGACGGAAGAAGTCGTCGAGATGCGCGCCGGGCAGAAGCGACGCAGCGAGCGAAAGTTCTTTCCGGGTTACGTACTCGTGGAAATGGAACTGAACGACGAGACCTGGCACCTGGTGAAGGAAACACCGCGGGTCATGGGCTTCATTGGCGGCAAGGCAGATCACCCGGCACCGCTGACGGACGCGGAAGCGCGAGCGATTCTGGACCGCGTCGAGTCGGGGTCCGACAAGGCAACTCCGAAGACCGTGTACGAGCCGGGCGAACTCGTTCGTGTCATCGATGGTCCGTTCAACGACTTCAATGGCGTAGTGGAGCAGGTCAACTACGAGAAGAGCCGGGTTCAGGTGGCGGTGACGATCTTCGGTCGTTCGACGCCGGTGGAACTCGATTTTGCTCAGGTAGAGAAGGGCTAGGAACAGTTTGTGGGAGCGCCCTTGGGCGCGACCGTTCGCGGGCGAGCCCGCTCCCACTCGGTAGATGGATTGAAACAAACGGGGAGTGCGATCGCCTGGTCGACGCACGCTTGAACCCGAGGAGTAGAAAATGGCGAAGAAAGTTCAGGCTTACATCAAGCTGCAGGTTGCGGCTGGAAAGGCGAACCCCAGCCCACCTGTTGGCCCCGCATTGGGCCAGCACGGCGTAAACATCATGGAGTTCTGCAAGGCGTTCAACGCCGAGACCCAGGGAATGGAGGCCGGCATGCCCATTCCGGTCGTCATCACGGTCTACAGCGATCGCAGCTTCACCTTCATCAAGAAAACGCCGCCGGCGTCGGTATTGCTGCTGAAGGCCGCGAAGATCGAGAAGGGCTCGCCTACACCGAACACCGTGAAGGTTGCGACGGTGACGCGCGCTCAGGTGGAAGAAATCGCAAAGCTGAAAATGCCGGATCTGACGGCCGCCGACATGGAGGCCGCGGTGAGGACGATCGCTGGCAGCGCGCGCAGTTCAGGCATCGTCGTGGAGGGTCTCTAAATGGCCAAGCCAAGCAAACGCCAGCGAGCGATAGCGGAGCGCGTCGAGCCGGGCAGAGCCTACGCGATCGATGAAGCTGTCGCGCTGCTCAACGAGTGCGCGAAGACGAAGTTCAAGGAATCCGTAGATGTTGCCGTGAACCTCGGCATCGATCCGCGCAAGTCCGATCAGGCGGTCCGCGGCGCAACCACGTTGCCGCATGGCACTGGCAAGACCACGCGCGTCGCCGTGTTCGCACAGGGTGACAATGCGGAGAAGGCTCGGGCGGCCGGTGCGGACACCGTCGGCTTCGAAGACCTGGCGGAAACCATCAAAGGTGGGACGATCGACTTCGATGTGCTGATCGCCACACCCGATGCGATGCGCCTCGTCGGCCAGCTCGGTAAGGTCCTGGGCCCGCGCGGCCTCATGCCGAATCCCAAGACAGGCACGGTCACGCCGGATGTAGTGACCGCGGTGAAGAACGCCAAATCGGGACAGGTTCAGTTCCGCGCCGACAAGGCCGGGATCGTGCACGGCAGCGTCGGCAAGGTCGGGTTTGGTGCGAAAGAAATCAAAGAGAATCTCGAGGCGTTGATTGCGGACCTGAAGAAGGCGAAGCCTTCGTCCGCGAAAGGCATCTATCTGAAGAAGATCGTCCTCTCGACCACGATGGGTCCGGGTGTGGCGATCGATCAGGCCTCGTTGGAGGTTTGAGTTTTGAGGGTGTCGTGGCCCAACCACGACCCGTCAAAGACCGTGGGCACCCGCAAGGGTTCAATTCCGTCAGGAGCCCACGCAGACGGTGAGACCTGTACTCGAAAGAGGATCTCGCCGTTAGGCCGTCGACGTCGATCGTGGCGTCGATGAAATGAAGAGAAGTAGGGCCGGGAAACCGGCGTGATCCGGGAGCAGACCTTATGGCACTGAAGCTCGAGCAGAAACAAGCGATCGTAGCTGAAGTGAGTGAGGCCGCTGGCAAGGCGATGAGCGCCGTGCTGGCCGACTACCGCGGACTGACTGTCGAACAGATGACGGCACTGCGCAGCAAGGCGCGTAGTTCCGGGGTCTACGTCAAAGTCGTCCGCAATACGTTGGTCAGGCGCGCGGTGAAGGGAACCGAGTACGAATGCCTCGATGGGGCGCTCGTCGGTCCTACCCTGCTCGCCTTCTCGATGGAAGATCCAGGTGCGGCGGCGCGCTTGCTGCGCGACAGCGTCAAAGACTTCGAGAAGCTCGAAGTCAAAGCGTTGTCGATCGGCGGCGTGTTGCTCGGTGCCGATCAATTGGAGCGCGTCGCCAAGTTGCCGACGCGTGACGAGGCGCTTGCGCTGCTGATGGCAGTAATGCAGGCCCCCATCGCGAAGCTTGTTCGCACCTTCAACGAAGTACCGGGAAAGCTGGTACGGACGGTGAAGGCGATTGCAGATCAGAAGCAGGCAGCGGCATAACGGAATCAGAATTCGTAGCGTTTATTGAATCAATTTGGAGTACAGGAAATGGCACTGTCGAAAGACGATATTTTGAACGCCATCGCACAGATGAGCGTCATGGAAGTGGTCGAGCTCGTGAAGTCGATGGAAGACAAGTTCGGTGTGTCCGCCGCCGCAGCGGTAGCGGCAGCACCCGCGGCTGCCGCGGAAGCTTCCGCTGCGGTCGAGCAGACCGAGTTCAACGTTCTGCTGGCCGCGGCCGGCGAGAAGAAAGTGAACGTGATCAAGGTTGTCCGCGCGATCACGGGCCTCGGCTTGAAGGAAGCCAAGGATCTGGTCGATGGCGCGCCGTCGTCCGTCAAGGAAGGCGTGAGCAAGCAAGAGGCGGAAGACATCAAGAAGCAGCTCGAGGAAGCTGGCGCGAAGGTGGAGCTCAAGTAGTCGCATTGAGTCACTTTCAGCGCAGAGTTGACGCAAGGCCGGCGGACCGATGGTTGCATCGGTCCGTTGCGGCCTCGCTTGCGTTATCGAAGTAGGTTGATTAACCGGGAGAATTGAATGGCGTACACCTTCACTGAGAAAAAGCGGATCCGGAAGGATTTCGGCAAGCTGCCATCGGTCATGGAGATGCCGTATCTGCTCTCCATCCAGCTGGATTCCTACAATCGATTCCTGCAGGTGAATGGCAAGCCCGCTTCGCGCGAAGAGGCTGGATTGCATGCCGCCTTCCGCTCGGTGTTTCCGATTGTCAGCTACTCGGGGAACGCAGCGCTCGAATACGTCGACTACCGGTTGGGGCAGCCAGCGTTCGACGTCAAGGAGTGCGTGCTGCGCGGCATCACCTACGCCGCGCCGCTGCGAGTCAAAGTGCGTCTCATCATCTACGACAAGGAATCCTCGGCGAAGTCGGTGAAGGACGTCAAAGAGCAGGAAGTCTACATGGGCGAGATTCCGCTCATGACCGACAACGGCACTTTCGTCATCAACGGCACGGAGCGTGTCGTGGTGTCCCAGCTGCATCGTTCTCCAGGTGTGTTCTTCGACCACGATCGCGGCAAGACGCATTCGTCCGGCAAGCTTCTCTACTCCGCGCGGGTCATTCCTTACCGTGGTTCGTGGCTCGACTTCGAATTCGATCCGAAGGACTGCGTGTTCGTGCGAATCGACCGCAGGCGGAAATTGCCCGCTACGGTACTGTTGCGCGCACTGGACTTTTCCTCGGAGCGGATCCTCGAGACTTTCTTCGAGAAGAACGTGTTCCACGTCAAGAAGGACGGCTTCTCCATCGACCTGATCCCCGAAAGGATGCGTGGCGACATCGCCACCTTCGAGATCAGGGACAAGAGCGGCGAGACGATTGTCGAAGTGGGCCGCCGCATCACCGCGCGTCACGTTCGTCTGCTGGAAAGCAGTGGCTACAAGCGCTTGGATGTGCCGCGCGAATACCTGCTCGACCGCGTCATCGCACGCGACATCGTCGATGAAAAGACGGGTGAGATCGTACTGCCCTGCAACACGGTCATCACCGACGAAGTGATCGATGCGCTCCTCAAGGCCGGTGTTTCGACGATCGAGACGATCTACACCAACGATCTCGACTGCGGCCCGTACGTTTCGGATACGCTGCGGATCGATCCGACCCGCAACCGACTCGAGGCGCTGGTCGAGATCTATCGCATGATGCGTCCGGGCGAGCCGCCGACCAAGGACGCTGCGGAGAATCTGTTCACCAACCTCTTCTTCTCCTCCGAGCGGTACGACCTCTCGGCGGTCGGTCGCATGAAGTTCAACCGTCGTCTTGGGCGCGAGGAAACCACCGGTGACGGCGTTCTGTCCGCCGATGACATCGTCGCGGTGCTGCGGACGCTGCTCGAGATCCGTAACGGCAAGGGCTCGGTCGACGACATCGACCACCTCGGTAACCGTCGCGTTCGAAGCGTGGGCGAGATGGCGGAGAACCAGTTCCGGGTGGGATTGATCCGCGTCGAGCGGGCCGTCAAGGAGCGCCTGTCTCTCGCCGAGAGCGAAGGGCTCATGCCACAGGACATGATCAACGCAAAGCCGGTTGCAGCAGCGATCAAGGAATTCTTCGGATCCAGTCAGCTGTCGCAGTTCATGGATCAGAACAACCCGCTTTCTGAAGTCACGCACAAGCGCCGTGTATCGGCGCTCGGGCCGGGCGGACTGACGCGCGAAAGGGCTGGGTTCGAAGTGCGCGACGTACACCCGACGCACTACGGTCGCGTGTGCCCGATCGAGACGCCGGAAGGTCCGAACATCGGCCTCATCAATTCGCTGGCGACCTTCGCACGCACCAACGAACACGGTTTTCTCGAAAGCCCGTATCGCAAGGTTGTCGACGGCCGCGTCACCGATCAGATCGAGTTCCTATCGGCGATCGATGAAGCCGAGTATGTGATTGCTCAGGCGAGCTCGAAGCTCGACGCGAAGAACCGCTTCGTCGGCGATCTGATCGATGTCCGTCATCAGAACGAGTTTGCGAAGTCGGCACCCGAGAACGTCAACTACATGGACGTTTCGCCGAAGCAGGTCGTCTCCGTGGCCGCGGCGTTGATACCGTTTCTCGAACACGACGACGCCAACCGCGCGCTCATGGGATCGAACATGCAGCGTCAAGGTGTGCCCTGCATCCGTACCGAGAAGCCGCTCGTCGGAACGGGTATGGAGCGCAACGTAGCGCGCGACTCGGGAGTTTGCGTGATCGCCACCCGTGGCGGCGTGGTAGACAGTGTCGATGCGGGTCGCGTGGTCGTCCGCGTCGCCGATGCCGAAACCGATGCCGGCGAGGCGGGTGTCGACATTTATAACCTGACGAAGTTCACCCGTTCGAATCAGAACACATGCATCAACCAGCGTCCGCTGGTGAAGAAGGGCGACGTCATCTCGCGCGGCGACATTCTCGCCGACGGTCCGTCGATCGACATGGGCGAGTTGGCGCTAGGTCAGAACATGCGCATCGCGTTCATGCCGTGGAATGGCTACAACTTCGAGGATTCGATTCTGCTTTCCGAGCGAGTCGTGCAGGAAGACCGATTCACGAGTATCCACATCCAGGAGCTCACGTGCATTGCACGGGACACGAAGCTGGGTCCGGAAGAGATCACCTGTGACATTCCCAACGTCGGTGAGTCGGCGCTCGCGAAACTCGATGAATCCGGGATCGTGTACATCGGTGCCGAGGTCAAGACTGGTGACATTCTCGTTGGCAAGGTCACGCCGAAGGGCGAAACGCAGCTGACGCCCGAAGAGAAGCTGTTGCGCGCAATCTTCGGAGAGAAGGCATCCGACGTGAAGGACACTTCGCTGCGCGTTCCGACGAGTGTCAAAGGCACGGTCATCGACGTCCAGGTGTTCACGCGTGACGGCGTCGACAAGGACATGCGTGCGAAAGAGATCGAGAAAGCGCAGTTGTCGCAGATCCGCAAGGACCTCGACGACGAGTACCGCATCGTCGAAGCTGCCACCTATCAACGACTGCGACAGGCGCTGTCCGGCAAGAAGGCTGCGAGCGCGCCCGAAATGGGCAAGGGTGGCACGGTCAGCCCGGAGTATCTGGATAGCCTCGCCAAGGACGACTGGTTTCGCATTCGCATGGCCGACGATGCGCTGAATGCTCAGCTCGAGCGGGCTGAAGCTCAGCTCAAGGAGCGTCGCGCCAAGCTGGATGCGATCTACGCGGACAAGCGCTCGAAGATCGAGTCGGGCGATGATCTCGCGCCGGGTGTACTGAAGATCGTGAAGGTTTATCTCGCGATCAAACGGCGCGTTCAACCCGGCGACAAGATGGCCGGGCGGCACGGCAACAAAGGGGTGATCTCGGTGATCATGCCCGTGGAAGACATGCCTTTCGATGCGAATGGGCAGCCGGTCGACATCGTGCTTAACCCGCTCGGCGTTCCGTCGCGAATGAACGTCGGCCAGGTACTGGAAACCCACCTCGGCTGGGCGGCCAAAGGTCTTGGAGACAAGATCAACCGAATGCTCGCCGAGCAGAAGAAGGTGGCGGAAGTCCGCAAGTTCCTCGATGAGATCTACAACGGCATCGGTGAGCGCAAGGAAGACCTCAAGTCCTTCAGCGACGAGGAGATCTTCGAGCTCGCGCGCAATCTGGTCGGCGGCGTGCCGATGGCGACGCAAGTGTTCGACGGAGCTTCCGAGAGCGAGATCAAGGCGATGCTCGAGCTGGCGGAGCTGCCGGTTACCGGCCAGGCGCGGCTCTTCGACGGTAGAACCGGCGAGCAGTTCGAGCGGCCAGTGACCGTGGGTTACATGTACGTGATGAAGCTCAACCATCTGGTCGACGACAAGATGCACGCGCGTTCCACGGGCTCGTACAGCCTGGTTACGCAGCAGCCGCTGGGCGGGAAAGCTCAGTTCGGCGGACAGCGATTCGGCGAGATGGAAGTGTGGGCGCTCGAGGCATACGGCGCGAGCTACACGCTTCAGGAGATGCTGACGGTGAAGTCGGACGACGTGACGGGCCGAACGAAGATGTACAAGAACATCGTCGATGGCAATTTCCGTATGGATCCGGGCATGCCGGAATCCTTCAACGTGCTGGTGAAGGAGCTGCAGGCACTTGGCCTCAAGGTGACTCTCGGTGTCACCGACGACACCGAAGAGTAAGGAGTACGATATAATGATCGATTTTCGCAGCGTACGGGAACAGCGGG
>JBFKCZ010000107.1:0-7715 GCA_041620035.1 Pseudomonadales bacterium | reverse complement strand
GCGACGAACTGGCGTGGTCGCCATCGAGACCGGCCAACAGCCGCTTCGCCTCGGCTTCGAACAGCGCGAGCTCTTCATCGGGTTCTTCCGCGTCGCGCAGCGCACTCACCGTGCGACGCAAGGCGAATACCGCCTGCTGAATGAAATCGACCAGGTCGGGGGTCACCTCGGCGCGCTGATCGCGCACCGCGCTGGCCACTTGATAGACGGGGCCAGCGATCCGCATCACCGGTTCGATGCCGACCATTGCTGCGCTGCCGCGCAAGGTATGGAGTGCCCGCAGCACCTCGTCGTCGAGCACTTCGCTGATGCGATCGGTGCTCGCGAATCGGGCCTCGAGCAGATCGAGATGTTCCCCGGCTTCCCGGTCGAAGAGCGCGAAGGTCGCGCTTTCGTCGTCCGCATCGTCTTGCAGCGCTTCGGCTTCGCTCCGCTCGACCGGCGCTGCCTGGTTGACCGCGGCCACTTCTTCGAGCGATCCGCCCGAGGCGAGCACGTCGGCGCGCTCCATGACCACGGCGACCCCGGTCTCGTCCGCCGCACGGTGGTCGCGGAACGCATCCCGCAGCGCGGGCACGAGTTCGGCGGCTTCCTTCGCCACCATCGCGATCTGCGCGTTGGGCTGAATCGTTTCGTCGATGACCCGATTGAGCATGTTCTCGACGGACCAGGCCAGTTCGCCGATCAAACGGGCGCCGACGATACGTCCACTGCCCTTCAAGGTATGAAAGGAGCGGCGCACCTCGGTGAGCGCTTCTTCGTTCTTGAGATCGGCCGCCCACACGGGAAGCCATTCGTCGACCGCGGCGAGTACCTCGCTCACCTCCTCGACGAAAATCTCGAGAATGTCGTCATCGACTCGAACGGTCTCGGCCGGCGCATCGGCCACGGCAGTTTCTTCAACTTCCGGTTCTTCAATTTGCGGTTCTGCAGCTTCCGGCTCTTCAACTTCCGGTTCCGGCGCTTCGGAATCGTCGATCTCCTCGAGCTGGGCTTGCGCGCGGGGCTCTTCTTCGGCGAACGCTTCGCCGCCGAGGTCGAAGGCATCGTCGACGTCTTCGACACTGACGATCTGCGACGGCGTATCGTCGCCATCGGCCTTGACCGTTTCGGGTTCGAGAACCAGCTCGAACTCCTCGCCCACCGTCGGTTCTTCCGACGCCGCGACCGGTTCGAGATCGTCCGCGTCTGCCGTCGGTGCTACCTCGTCGACCACCGGCAGGTCCTCGTCGCTCGGCTCCGCCGCGTCGACTGATTCTTCCTCGACGTTGACATCGCCGACGTCGGCAGTGACGTCCTCGGCGGCATCGTCGGCGGCATCCTCGGCGCCCACAACCTCGTCCTCGGTATCAGCGACGACGTGCAGTGCCGGCGCGGCTCGCGGCGGCGCCGCAGGCGCTGTGGACGCGCTGCCTTCCCCGTATCCCAGCGCTTCGAGACTGCGTTCGACGCCGCCGAGAATGTCGGTACCGGGCATACCCGCATCGTCGGACAGTCGCTCGAGGTAGTAATCGACCCCACTGATGGCATCGGCGAACGCATCGAGCGTCGGCCAGTCCGGCGTTTCGCCCGCTAGCAGCCGCTCGCGCACATAGCGCGCGCATCGGCCCAGCTGCTCCGCGGCCTGCGGAAGCGGCACCATCGCCAAGGCGCCGCGCACGGCGTTCAGCAGATCGGGAGCTCCCTCGAGATGCCGTGCATCCCACTGCGCCGACACATAGTCGACGACGGCCTGTTTCACCTGCTCCAGACCGTTGCGTGCTTCGGCGAGTACCGCGAGCTGCGCGGCGCTGATGACCGCCGTGGACTCGCCGCTCGCGCCGAGACGCCGATTGCGTTCGTGACTCAAGCCCGCAAGGTTCTCGTCGACCTGCAGCAACGCAGCGGCGGCCGACATGAGCACGCCGTCTTCGATGGCACCATCGGCGGCTGCGGCGTTGAGGCTCTCCACCTGATCGGCAACGATGGAGCGTGAGCTCTCGAAGCCGAGGATCGACAGCGTACTGCCGATCTGCTTGAGGGGTGCTGCGAGCTCGTTCAGCGTCGTCACCGAGCGCTCTTCGCTGCGAACGAAGAGGTCCAGCCGGTCTTTGACCAGGGCGAGTTCCTCGCGCAGCGCCGCGGCCGCGGTATGCATGGCTTCGCGCCGGGAGATGCCGTGCCGCTCCTCTTCCGGCTCGCTGGCGAGCACGGCGGCGAGCTGATCGAGGTCCTTGCTCGTGAATCCGGTTTCGCGCGCATCGTCGATCAGCGTGCGCAGGAGGTCCATGTCCACGGGACGCGACAGCGCTGCGCGGCCCTCCTGGGCGAGCACCTTGATCTCGGCATCGACGCGGCGGAGCAGCTTCACGACTTCGCCGGACAATTCGACCTGACCGGCCGCCAGGCTCTTGACGAAGATCCCGAACGCCCGCCACAAGAGTCCGAGCGGACTCTTCTCGGAGATTCGCTCGAGTCCCAGGGCAACCTTGTTCAGCGTGGCCAGGGACGCGTCCCGGTCCTGGCCGCGCAGGATGGACAACAGCACCTGCTGATACGCCGCGCGGATCTTGCGGGCCTTTTCAGTGCCATCGATCTGATCGAAGCGCTTGAGCGAGTCTTCGGTGACCGGCGCATGCAGGTTCGCCACACCGGCACCCGCATCCGGAAACGGTTTCTCGCCGCGGGCCGCACGCAGCTCGTTGGCGAGCGGAACGACCGCCCGCCGCGAATCCGGCAGACCCTTTTGAATGTCTTCGAGGAACGCGGGCAGCTGAAGAATCGACTGCATGAGCGCCTGTTGCGCGGCACCCGAGTCGTCGACGTTACCGAGGAGCAACGCCTGCGCGAGCTGCTCCATCTCGTCCGACAGCACCGCAACGCCGTTGAGCTCGAGCATCAGCAGGGTGCCGTGCACCTGATGGACGTAGGTGAGGCACGCGCGCATGCGCGTCTCGTCCTGCCCGGACTCCGCATAGGCTTCCAGAGACTGGCGTGCGGCCTTCAGAGTCTCATCGAGCTCCCGCTTGATCCAGTCCAGGGCGAAGTGTTCGCGCCGTTCCGTCATTGGTCGTTCCATTCCTCGTGGCTATGCGCCATGCCTCGTGGCTGTGCGCCATGCCTCGTCGCTATGCGTGATGGCGCCTTGCCATCGGCGTAGCGAATTCGGCCGGTCCGCGCGCAATCAGCGCGCAGAATCTCCCGGTAGCTTGAACCCTTCCACGGACGTACGCATCTCGTTGGCCATTCCGGCCAGCGCGCCAATGGATTTCGCTGTCGTTTCCGTACTCGTCGCGGTCTGTGAAGTGATCTCCTGAATCACGCTCATCGTGTTCGAAACGTGACCCGCGGAGGCTGCCTGCTGGCGTGCCGCGTTGCTGATGTTCTGAATCAGTTCGGCGAGCGACGTCGACACGCTCTCGATTTCCTCGAGCGCAACGCCGGCGTCCTGCGCACGTTTCGCACCGGAGACGACCTCCGCGGTGGTGTGCTCCATCGAGATCACCGCTTCGTGCGTGTCGGTTTGAATCGTCTTCACGAGCGCCGCGATCTGCTTCGTCGCCGCCGACGAACGCTCGGCGAGGCGCTGTACTTCGTCCGCGACCACCGCGAAGCCGCGGCCTGCATCGCCCGCCATAGACGCCTGAATGGCTGCATTCAAAGACAGAATGTTCGTCTGGTCGGCGATGTCGTTGATCAGCGAGACGATGTCGCCGATCTCCTGCGACGATTCACCGAGCCGTTTGATCCGCTTCGATGTCTCCTGGATCTGGCCACGGATGTTGTCCATGCCGCTGATGGCAACATGCACCACTTCGCTGCCCTTGCTCGCAATCGCCACCGCACGATCGGCAACCGAGGCAGACTCGGCCGCATTCGACGACACCTGATCGATGGACACCGCCATGTCGTTGATCGCCGCAGACGCCGCACCAATCTCGCGCGCCTGATTCTCGGCCGCCGTCGCGAGGTTCTTCGCCGTCGACTGCGTCTCCTCGGCGGCCCGCGCGACTCGCACGGACAACCGGTTGATGTTCGACACCAGTCCGCGCATCTGGTCGATCGCGAAGTTGATGGAGTCGGCGATCGCACCCGTGAAGTTCTCGGTCACCGAGGCATGCACCGTCAGATCGCCTTCCGCGAGATCGGCGAGTTCGTCCAGCAGCTGGAGAATCGCCGCTTGATTGCGCTCGTTCTGTTCCGCCTGTTCCGCAAGGCGCCTGCGCGCATCACGCACCAGCATCATGGCGATCACAGACACCAGCACGATACCGCCCACGGCCAACATCAGACCGTAGTTGCCGGTGAGCGAACGATCGTCGGTGACGATCGCATACCCCATGCCGATGAGTACCACCATGAGGAACGCGATCAGCGCGCTCAACAGAGGGCTGGCTGATACTTTGTTCGTCTTCATATCCCTAATCCCGCTTTCATTCCGCTACATTGATGAATCGTTCGTCCTGAACGAGCGACGACAGCCTGACCACGTAGAACACGCGACCACCGTGCCGGTACGCGCCTTCCACGAACGGATGCAATCCATCCAAGCCATCCGGCCGACCTTCTTCGAAGGCGTCCGCATGGAAATACTGCATGCCCAGCGATTGCTCCACCACCAGACCCACCTGATGTTCTTCGCTGCGCACGACCAACACCCGCCATTGAATCCGCGCCGTCGTCGTCGAAACGCCGAGGTATCGGTGCAGATCGATGATCGGTACCAGTCGGCCGCGGACGTTGGCAACACCAAGGATCCAGTCCTTGACGCGCGGCAACCGCGTCACACGCGGCACCGTGAGGATTTCATCGACCTCGCCGAGCGGCGACACCACGCGCGTGCCGCCGACCTGAAACGCGAGCCCCTGCCACTCCGGCCGCGCTTCGCGCTTGGCTGGCAAGGGTGCGGCGTTGCGAAACGCATCGGCCTCGATGTCGCGCAGGATGTCTAGTACTCGGCTGGCCAAGACCGCCCCCGTCAGCTTTCGAGAACGCCGTTGACCGCGGAGATCAACGTCTTTTCATCGACGGGTTTGGTGAGGTAGCCCGACGCGCCGAGGCGCTCGCCGTACACGCGGTCGGTGTCCTGGTTCTTCGACGACACGATGATGACCGGGATGTGTCGCGTGCTGTGCGCCCGGGTGAGCTGCCGGGTTGCCTGGAAGCCGTTGACGCCCGGCATGACGACATCCATGAGAATGACATCGGGCAGCTCCTCGTTGGCCACGTCGATGCCGTCGGTGCCCGAGGCGGCCGTCAGAACCTGATGCCCGTACTTGGCCAGCACGTTCACGAACATGTGGCTTTCGGTGGGAGAATCGTCGACGACGAGTATGCGCGCCATGGTTACCTCTTCCTCAGGTCACCAGCGTACGGATGGTGCCAAGCAGCTCTTCCTTGCTGAACGGCTTCGTGATGTATCGGTCGGAACCGACGATGCGCCCCTTGGCTTTGTCGAACAGGCCATCCTTGCTCGACAACATCACGACGGGGGTCGTCTTGAATTCACTGTTGTTCTTGATCAGCGCGCAGGTCTGGTAGCCATCCAGCCGCGGCATCATGATGTCGACGAAGATGATTTCCGGATGCGTGTCGGCGATCTTCGCCAGCGCATCGAATCCGTCGGTGGCGGTGATGACGTCGCAGCCGGCCTTCGCCAGCAGGTTTTCCGCGCTGCGACGAATGGTCTTGCTGTCGTCGATGACCATCACCTTGACGCCCCGAAGTTCCTCTTCCATGGTTCCGTCCTTGCTTTCTAAGGGAGCCACCGCGCGCCGCATCGATTTCGTGCGCTGTCATGCGCCGATCAATCGTGGATTCGCGTTGTAACACTTTTTCTCAGGTGCAGCTATAAGTCACCGACGAGAAAGGGAATTCTGTCTCATTTCCCTTGCTCGCCAGTACCCATACCGGTAGCTTTTCGAAAGGTCCGACGCATCCGTGAGTCTTATGCCCGCCGACACCGTTCGAGCCGTCTTCGTGATGGATCCACTGGAGACGCTCAACCTCAAGAAGGATAGTACGCTCGCCATGATCAGCGCGGCCCAGCGCCGAGGTTGGGATGTGCACTATGCGCTGCAACGTGATCTGTATCTCGCCCGGGGCCGACCCTTCGTGAGATCCGCGGCCTTGACGTTGGCGTCGGCGTTCGCCGAACGCAATGTGCTGCCGGCACCGAATGAGCCCTGGTTCGGCCTCGGTGAATCCGTCGAAGGTGCGCTGGGCGAGTTCGACGTGGTGATGATGCGCAAGGACCCGCCCTTCGACATGGAGTACGTCTATTCCACCTACCTCCTCGAGCGCGCCGAGGACGAAGGTGCTCTGGTGGTGAATCGACCCGCGTCATTGCGCGACTGCAACGAGAAGTTCTTTGCCACCGCATTCCCGCAGTGCGGACCGCCGCTGATCGTGACCCGCCGCGCCGACCTGATTCGTGCGTTCCAGAAGGAACATCACAACATCGTGGTGAAACCGCTGGATGGCATGGGCGGCAGTTCGGTCTTCCGCGTACTCGATGGAGATGCGAACTTCGGGGTCATCATCGAGACCGTGACCCAGGGCGGCGCCGTGCAGGTCATGGCGCAGAAGTACATTCCCGAAATCGTGGACGGCGACAAGCGCATTCTGCTCGTCGACGGCAAGCCGATCCCGTATGCACTGGCGCGGGTGCCGCAAGCCGGGGAAGCGCGGGGCAATCTCGCCGCCGGCGGCAAGGGCGAAGGTCGGCCGCTGACGAAGCGCGATGCCTGGATCGCCGAGCAGGTGGGTCCGGAACTCGTGCGGCGTGGACTCTATTTCGTCGGCATCGACGTCATCGGCGACTACCTGACGGAAGTCAACGTGACCTGTCCGACGTGTATCCGGGAACTCGACGCACAGTTCTCGCTCGACAACGCTTCTACCCTGTTGAACTCGATCGAGGGCCACTTGTCCAGACACTGAACATGGACGCCGCAATCACCCCACGCGACCGCTTGTCGTTCGCCATGTTTCTCGCGATCTCGCTGCATGCAGCGCTGATTCTCGGCGTGGGTTTCGTGTGGACGGTCGATCGCGCGCGCAACCCGACGATCGAAGTGACGCTCGCCCAGCACGACGATCGCGAAGCGCCCGCGCGTGCGGACTTTCTGGCACAGCACAACCAGCTCGGCAGCGGCGATGAGTCGGAAACGCGCGAAACGACCACCACCGAAGAGTCCGCGTTCCACGACAACGTGCTTCGCTCGGTCCGCGAGGAAACGGTGCTGCCGCAGGAGAAACGCGAGTCGTCCGACCCGTTCGCCGTGGTGACGACGCGCTCCGCGCAGGAGCGTCAGGCGAGCGCCGAGACCTTCGCCCGCCAGGAACAGGCAAACCCGGCGACGGAACAGCGGCCGCAGCTCAATCTGACGCCGGACATCGCGAGCATCGACGCGCGCATCAGCGCGGAAGCGCAGCTCAATGCGCGCGGCCCCCGGGTGCGGCGTTTGACGAGCGTCTCCGCACGATCCGCCGTGGATGCGTACTACCTGCAATCCTGGCGCCGCAAGGTGGAGAGCATCGGCAACCTCAACTATCCCGACGAAGCGCGTCGGCAGGGGCTGTATGGCAGCCTGAGACTGCTCGTCTCGATTACGCCGGACGGCGGACTGAAGGAAGTGCGCGTACTCGACTCTTCGGGCCACAAAGTACTCGACGACGCGGCCGTCCGGATCGTCCGCCTGGCGGCACCGTATGCACCGTTCCCGCCGGAGATG
>JBFKCZ010000106.1:0-7753 GCA_041620035.1 Pseudomonadales bacterium | reverse complement strand
GGCATCGTCACCGGCGACATGCGAACGAAAAACTCGATGAAGTCCCACTCCATTTTTCCAGCAATCAAGAGATTCTGCGGTTCGCCCACCAGCGTGCAGACACCTCCCAGCGCCGTGCCCACCGCCGCGTGCATCAGGAGACTGCGCAGAAAGGCGCGGAACTGTTCGAGATCGGCGCGGCGGGAAACGGCCACGCCCAGATCGTTGGCATGGTCGTGATCGCCGGTGTCGCCCAGGGCGCCGCCGGAAGCCACCCGGTGATACACGGCGTAGAAACCAACCGCCACGCTGATGATCACGGCCGTCACCGTGAGAGCGTCGACGAATGCGGACAGGAAGGCGGAGACGAAGCTGAACATGAGTGCAAGCAGCAGCTTCGAACGCATGCCGAGCAGAATCTTCGTGAACACGAAGAGCAGCACCTCGCGCATGAAATAGATGCCCGCGACCATGAAGATCAGCAGGAGGATCACCGGGAAGTTCGCGAGCACCTCGGCGCGCACCGTGTCGGCATCGGTCAACCCGATGAGGATCGCCTCGAGCGCCAGGAGCCCACCCGGCTGCAACGGATAGCACCGCAACGCCATCGCCAGGGTGAAGATGAACTCCAGAACCACACACCAGCCCGCAACGAAGCTGCCGGCGACAGCCAGCACGATCGGATTGAGCACGAGGAACGCAACGATCGTACGTTTGTACCAATCCGGCGCGTCACCGAGAAAGTTGTCGCCCAGAGCGCGCAGCAGCGTGGCGCGCGCCGGACGACCCGCCACCGCTTCGCTCCCAATCATCGGAGCGACGCGCCCAGGATGTCGCGCGCAATGATGTGACGCTGCACTTCGCTCGGGCCCTCACCGATGCGCCGGATTCTCATCTCCCGATACCAGCGTTCGAACGGAAAGTCCTTGGTCACCCCGTACCCTCCGAAGATCTGCATGCACCGATCGACGACGCGTCCGCCCGCCTCGCTCGCGACGAGCTTCGCCATCGCGGCATCCTTGCGGAAGTCTTCGCCGCGGTCGGCGCGATGGGCCGCCTCCAGGGTGAGCCAGCGCGCGTTGCGAATGTCGAGTTCGTTGTCGACCAGCATCCACTGGATCGCCTGCCGGCTGGACAGTGGCGCGCCGAAGGTTTCCCGCTGTTTCGAGTACTCCACGGCCATGTCATGAGCCTTGATGGCGACGCCTATGCAACCGGCCGCATAGGGGATCCGTTGCCGTGACAGCCGATCGTTGGCGATTGCGAAGCCCTTATTGACCTCCCCGAGCACGTTCGCGCCGGGTACGCGCAGATCCTCGAATCCGAGTTCCGTCGCGTAGCGCGCCGCGCGCAGCGTATGCACCACGCGACGAACGTAAAACCCCGGCGAGCTGGTATCGACGATGAAACACGTCACCCCGCCACGACCGCGATCGGCGTCGGTCCGCGCGAACACCAATGCGTAGTCGGCTTTGTCGGCACCGGATATGAAGATCTTCGAACCGTTGATGATCCAATCGTCGCCGTCACGCACGGCCTGGGTGAGGATCGCGCGCGCGGGATCGCTGCCACCGGACGGCTCCGTGAGCGCGAAGCATCCCTTCTTCTCGCCGCGCAGCGTAGGGAACAGATATCGCTCCTTCTGATCGTCGTTGGCTTCGAACAACTGAGCGAGACCCGCCCCACCGAACGTGCCGTAGCACGGCGCATACAGCCCGGCCCGATGCTGCGACATCTCGATGGCGAGTAGCGTGCGCGTCACCAGATCGATGTCGGGCCCGCCATATTCCGGCGGAATGTCGAGGCCGAAGAGGCCCATGGCTTCGGTCTTTTCTCGAAGTCGCGCGTAGTCGCTCGGTTCGAGTTCGTCGGCGTCGGGGTCGAGCTTCAGCTCGAGGGGTTCGATCTCCTGCTGCACGAAGCGGCGCACCATCGCGACGAGGAGAGACTGTTCTTCGCTGAGCGACAGGTCCATGCAGTTACCCCGGTGTCAGACGCCCGAGGCTCGGGACGTCGGCGTTGTGCATCGGCAGCACGCCATGGTCGGCGCGGTACGCCATGAGCAGTTCCAGGTACCGGGTGGTATACGCGCTGGTCACCTCGAAGCGACACGCGACCGCGGTAGGACAGTTCGATCGGGCTTCGATGGCCGCGCTGCGCAACCCGAACCGCGTTCGCGCATCGGCGCAGCCGATGAAGACCACGGCGCCGGATCGGTCTGCGAACTCGAACACGCCCAACTGGCCCGGGAGCCGCTCCAGAGCGGCACCTCCCTCCAGCTCGAACCACGGTTTGGTCAAGCGTACCCCCATGCGGCCGACTATAGCCAAGCCGCGGGGATCACGTATACCGGCTGCCCGTCGCACGTTCGAAAATACCCCGACTTCAGTCGCCTTGCGGAAGTGCACCAGACGTGAGCAACGTGTTGTTCGATCGGGCGCTCATCGAGAAGTACAACGTGCAGGGGCCGCGCTACACCTCGTATCCGACCGTACTGCAGTTCGACCCTCGATTCGACGCCGCAACCTACCGGCGCATTGCGCGGGAATCGAACGACGGCACGGCCCGGGAACTGTCGCTGTACTTCCACCTGCCGTTCTGCGCCCGCCTCTGTTACTACTGCGCGTGCAACAAAGTGGTCACCAAGCGGCGCGAGCGAGCCGCGCCCTATCTTTCGCGACTCATCCGCGAGATCGATCTTCATGCGGAGTTGTACGACCCCCGCCGCCTGGTGACCCAACTGCACTGGGGCGGTGGAACACCGACGTTTCTGAGCGAGCTTCAGATGCGGCAGCTGATGGATGCGACGCGGCGTCGGTTCCGACTCGCCGACGACTCGGTCGGCGAGTACGGCATCGAGCTCGACCCTCGCGAGATCCGCCCCGACACTCTGCCGACCCTTCGCGAGATCGGATTCAACCGCGCGAGTCTCGGCGTGCAGGACTTCGAGCCCGCGGTGCAACGCGCCGTGAATCGCGTCCAGAGCGAGGCGCTGACCGCTTCGGTGATCGATGGCGCGCGGCGCCTGGGATTCCGGTCGGTTTCCATCGATCTGATCTACGGTCTGCCCTTTCAGACGCTCGAAACGATGCGGCGCACACTCGCCAAAGTGATCGCCATCGACCCCGACCGCGTGTCGATCTACAACTACGCACACCTGCCCGACCGCTTCGCGCCCCAGAAGCGTTTGCTGGCCAGCGACATGCCTGGTGCGGCTCAGAAGCTCGACATGCTCAAGCTGTGCACGGATGCGTTCACGGCGGCGGGATATCGCTACATCGGCATGGATCACTTCGCCAAACCATCGGACGAGCTGGCGCGCGCACAAGCCTCCGGCACGCTGTACCGCAACTTCCAGGGATACTCGACGCACGCGGACTGCGATCTCGTGGGCATGGGTCTATCGGCGATCGGTACGGTCGGCGGGAACTTCTACCAGAACGCGAAGGAACTGGACGCCTACGAGGCCCGTCTCGACGCAGGAGAACTCGCGATCGAGAAGGGGCTCGTCCCGGACGCCGAAGACCGCCTGCGGCGTGCTGTGATCATGCGACTCATCTGCGACTTCGACCTTCGCTACCGCGACATCGAGTCGCAATTCGGTATCGACTTCGCCACTCACTTTGCCCCTGAGATCGCCCGCCTCACAGACATGGCGACGGACGGGCTCATCTTCCTGGAATCGGACGGGTTCGCGGTCACACCGGCCGGGCGCATGCTGATCCGCAATCTGTGCATGGTGTTCGATCGCTACGCGGTTTCTCGCGACGCGGCGCGCTTTTCGAAGGCAATCTAGGCGATGATGTAACGAATTGCTTGTCGCGACCAAGTCGCTCGGCCGCTCGGGGGCGAGCCCCACTCCTACGGTGTCTCTGATGGCTTTTACGACACACTACATACCGCTGTTACTACTCGCCTGCGTCGTCACGGGTTGCGTCGTCGTCCCGCTGCCGGACAAAGGGCCGGAACTGCGCAAAGTCGGTGTACCACGCGTCGGTGAACCCGAGTCGAGTATCCGCGGGCGCTTTGGCGAGCCGCAGCTGCTCGATAGCGGCAACTTCCTGCTGTACGAGTGGACCCGCGATCGACAGTTCGTGCTGGTACCGATCATTCCGAGCGGGTTGCCAGGCGGAGGCGTGGTCGCGCAGGGCCGCATCCGGCTCCTCGTCGCATTGGACGAACATCGCAGGGTGTTGCGCGTGCACTGTTCGGTGGTTGACGCGGCTCAGCAAACGACGGCGCAATTGGGTTGCGGCGATCGCCCAACCGACGCGGTCCAAAGACCCAGCCAGGGCACCGTAACCGGCTTGCCCGACAATCTCTGGCTCACCGCATCGTTGTCTCCCGATGCAAGGACGGCTGCCGTAACCGACGCCAAACGCGGCACCTGGGTCGCCGACCTCGAGCGTCTCGCCGTCATCGGGAAATACGATGGTGCGAAAGGCTTCGGGGTAGGTTTACCGCAGGTGGCGTTCCACCGATCAGGCACACGCCTCGCGATCGCTCAGGCAAACGCGCCAACCGTGGTCATCGAGCGTGCCGGGCAGACGTTCGGTGCACCACGATCACTCGCGGAAACGAGGTTCGGGACCGTCGCCTTTCCGTGCTGCGGCGATGAACCGGCGGGCATCATCGGGTTGGATGGCAAGCAAGCCGCATGGTTGACCGACCTCGATACGCGGGTTCGACACACGAGCGGCGAGGAAGGCCGCATTACCTTCAATGAGCGGGGCGTCGAAGTGAAACGCGCTGCCGCGCCAGGCCCGTTCAGGCTCATCGATCTCGACGGCCGAGCGATCGAACGATCGCCGCGTGCGGTGTTCGGCGGCACAGGCTTTCCGAGTGCAGTTCTCGACAGTCGCCCCCCTCAAATGGCGAGCGGCTCGACCAGCTTCGGCTTCTCGCCGGACGGACGACTGTTGGCGCGCAGCACGTGTACGCACGTGGAAGTCTGGCACAGCGACACATTGGCCGATGCCTCCACCACCGTCGGGACCCTTGCAGCGGGCCCCGCGCAGGTGTTCTCGAAGCCACTGCGAGACGAATCGACCGTTTCTCTGCCGATGCCGTACGACTGTCCCGGCGGCGCCATCGCCTTCCACCCGGGCAGCAACCTGCTAGCCGTAGCGGATGCCGACGAAGTACACCTCTGGCAGATCGACAGTGGAGCCCATCTCGCGAGTCTCCGAACAGGCGAAAGGTCGCCGATCGTTGCACTCGCCTTCGCACCGGACGATGTACTCACCGCGGTTGCGATGAGTACGCGCGGACCACTCGTCGTCTTGCGGTGGCAGACGGATCTCGCTCCGGCATCCGCTACGACGCCAGCCGAATGAATGCGTTTGAAGTTGTAGTAGGCTGGGCCGACATATGCATACGGGAGATCGAATGAACACGCTCGCAGATCGACAAAGTGAGGTCGAGGACGTCCCACTGGAAGCGGTGGACGTGAGTCGCCCCGAGCTCTTTCAGAACGACACGTGGCGACCCTGGTTTGCACGCCTGCGACGCGAATCACCCGTTCACTATCTCGCCGACAGCGTCAACGGACCGTTCTGGTCGATCACCAATCACCGTTTCATCAAGGAGGTGGACACCAACCACCAGGTGTTCTCATCCGAGGCTGGTGGTATCGCGATCGTCGATCCTATCGTCGGCAACCCCGAGCAACTCCAGGGCGAGAGCTTCATTCAGCTCGACGAGCCTCGGCACACCCCTCAGCGCCGGGCCGTGACACCGGCCGTCGCACCAAAGAATCTCGCAGAACTGGAACCGCTGATCCGGGAGCGCGCCGCCGACATTCTCGACAACCTGCCCGTTGGCGAAACCTTCAACTGGGTTCAGGAAGTTTCGGTGGAACTGACGGGGCGCATGCTGGCCACCCTCCTCGGCTTTCCCTACGAGGAGCGCCACAAGCTGATCTACTGGTCGGATCTGACGACTGCGGTGCCCCAGGTCACGGGTGATCACAGCATCGACATGAACAAGCGCTACGCCGAGCTGATGCAATGCGCCAGCGCCTTCTACCAGTTGTGGGAGGAACGCGCCGCGGCGCCGCCAAGGTTCGATCTGATTTCCATGCTCGCGCACAGCGACGAAACCCGCACCATGAACGAGAACCCAGGGCTGTTCCTGGGCACGCTGCTGCTGCTCATCGTGGGCGGCAACGATACGACGCGCAACAGCATCAGCGGCGGCGTCATCGCGCTCAATCAGTTTCCCGACGAATACGAGAAAGTGCGGCAGAACCCGCAGCTCATACCCAACATGGTGTCGGAAATCATCCGCTGGCAGACACCGGTGATTCACATGCGCAGAACTGCGCTCCAGGATTTCGAACTCGGCGGTCAACGCATCCGCGAAGGCGACAAGGTCGTCATGTGGTACTTGTCCGGCAACCGCGACGAATCCGTGTTCGAAGATGCCGATCGATTGATCATCGACCGACCGAACGCTCGGGCGCATGTTGCCTTCGGCTTCGGGGTGCACCGATGCATGGGCAATCGGCTCGCGGAAATGCAGCTGCGCGTGCTGTGGGAAGAGATCATGAGACGCTTCCACACCGTCGAACTCGTCGGCGACGTCACTCGGCTGCCCAACAATTTCATCAGGGGCATCAAGGACGTACCCGTTCGTTTGCATCCCCGCTAGTCGCGGCCGAAAGCGACTCGGGCTTCTGCCCCGATCTACTCCGCGGTGAAACCCACGAACGAGGCGACTTCCTCGACTGGTCTTCGCTTCGACACCACCTGATTCGCCGGGAAGTCGTCGTCCGGATACCCCATCGCCACGCAGATCATAATGACCTGATCGTCTGGAATGCCGGCATGCTCGCGCACGACCGGTGACTGCATGATGCCCTGGCTGTTGACTACCGCTCCCAGGCCTTTCGACCACGCCGCAGTCACGAGCCCATTGACCACGGCACCGCAGTCGAACTGTGCGATGTCGCCGCCCTGAAGTTCCTTGTCATAGGTCACCACCACGCACAGCGGCGCATCGAACTGGCGAAATCCCCGCAACACCCAGTCCTGGCGTCGCGCCTCGTCATGACGCTCGATGCCCATCGCCTGAAACAGCTGAACCGCGATTTCGATCTGCCGCTGCCGATGCACGCCCTCGTAGCCGCCGTGCGATCGAATCTCGCGCGAGGGTTTGACGCCGGCCAGATTACGCTCGGTGTTGCCGCGACGGATCCGTTCGAGTGGCTCGCCCGTCACGACATAGAGATGCCACGGCTGCGTGTTCATGGACGACGGTGCTCGCGTGGCGAGTTCGATGACTTCCTCGATGACCTTGCGCGGGACGGGGTCTGGCTTGTAGCCGCGTATGCTGCGGCGGCCACGTACCACCTCTTCGAATTTCACCTGGCAATCCTCCGATCGATAGCTCGAACAGCGCTCAGAATGCATGCGCCGCCCCGAAGGGGCAACTGACCTGTACACTCGGATGGAAACACCCGGTGACAATCGATGTCCGACACGCCGCAACCGACCTTCTTCCCCGAGAACTTCTTCGAACGCTTCGACACTGCACCGTTCCACCAGTACCTCGGCCTGACGCTCGTCGACTGGGGCGACGACCGCGCCCGTCTACGGCTCACCATCACCGAGCGTACACCGACGGGCGTGGGCGGCAGCGTCAATGGCGGGGTGATCGCCACGATCATCGACATGGCGGCGATTCCCGCGGTGTTTTCCGGGCTGCGCGAAGGCACTCTCCCCGCCGGTACCGCCGATCTGCAGGTGACTTATCTGCGCCAGGCCCATGGCGC
>JBFKCZ010000105.1:0-7775 GCA_041620035.1 Pseudomonadales bacterium | reverse complement strand
GCCGGGTTCAACACCGGGCTGCTGGACGAGAACGGCATATTCAACACGGTCACGCCCGCGCAGGTGCCGGTCGACGAAGAGACGCTCACCAGCTACGAAGCCGGCTTCAAACACACGTTCTGGGGTGGCCGGGCGCGTTTGAACGTATCGGCGTTCTACTACGACTACAAGGATTTCCAGGCATTTGCCTTCGCGAACCTGGGCCAGATCATCTTCAACACGGATGCCACGCTGCGGGGCGGCGAGGTCGAGTTCACCGTGTCACCCACCGACAACTTCGAAGCGCTGTTCGGTCTCGGCTGGATCGACGAGGCCGAGGCCGAGGACATTCAGAGCCCGGCCGGTGCGATCCGCGATCGCAGGATGGTGCTGGCGCCGGAACTGCAATTCAACACGATCCTGCGCTATACGTGGCCGCTCGGTGCCGGCGGCAGCATTGCCGCACAGTGGGACGGCTTCTATCAGACGGAGCAGTACTTCGACATTCAGAATCATCCGGTGTCGGAGAGCGACGATTACTCCGTATGGAACGCGAAACTGATCTACAACTCACCCGACGATAGGTGGACGGTGACGGCCTGGGTGAACAACGTGTTCGACGAGGAGTACCTCGTCTACACCTTCGACTTCACGGCCTCGTTCGGCTACAACCAGCTGGGCTACGGCCGTCCCCGATGGGCGGGGGTGACGGCGGCGTATCGCTGGTAGATCGTATCGCAAGGTGATCGGAGCCGCCGTGGGAGCGCGCTTGCGCGCGAAGGTTCGCGGGCAGGTGTCCGCTCCCACACCGTCGTGGCGATCGTTCCGCCGATTCTTTAGCATGCGCGCTCCACGAATCGGGTGAGCCATGCCGCCGGGCAGTTACTTCCAGACGATCTTCGGCCGGTCACCGTTCAAGCCGCTGCAACGGCACATGGAAACGTGCCACCGCTGCGCGACGCTCGTAGCCCCGCTGCTCGATCAGGCTGCCAGTGGCGACTGGGATGCGGTGGCTGAAACCCAGCGCCAGATCCACATCCTGGCGGCGGAAGCCGACGACATAAAGCGCGAGATCCGCACGCATCTGCCGAGCGGTTTCTTCCTGCCCGTTTCCCGGCCGGATCTGCTGGAGCTGCTGGTACGTCAGGACGATCTCGCGAAGAAGGCGAAGGACATCGCGGGCCTCATGCTCGGTCGTCACATTCAGTTCCCCGAACCGCTCGTCGCCGGTGTGCGGGAGATGGCCGATGCGTGCATCCACGCCTGTGGTCAGGCGCTCGCGGTGGTGAATGAGCTCGACGAGCTGCTCGAAACCGGGTTCGGCGGCGCGGAAGCCGACAGGGTCCGCGACATGATTCAGTCCCTCGACGCCACCGAACACCTTGCCGACCAGCTCGAAGTGCGCACGCGTGCGGCGCTGTTTCAGATCGAGGCCAGTCTGCCGCCGGTCAATGTCATATTCCTCTACCGCTTGATCGACTGGATCGAGCAGCTGGCGGACATCGCGCAACACATCGGCCATCGCCTGGAAGTGCTGCTGGCAAAGTAGAAGATTCGAAGACGCAGAAGAACAACGTAGAAAAAGAACAGAACAGCAACGACAACGAACCGTTCTGGCAGGGGGAGTAGCGTGGATTTCGTGACCATCGCCATGTTGTTGGCGATCGTTTTCGGCCTGTACATGGCGTGGGGCATCGGTGCCAACGACGTTGCCAACGCGATGGCGACGTCGGTGGGTTCTCGGTCGGTGACCGTTGGCCAGGCGATCGTGATCGCTGCCATCTTCGAGTTCCTCGGCGCGTTCCTTGCCGGCGGTGAAGTCACCTCCACGATTCGCAGCGGCATCATCGATGCGGAGGTGCTGTCGAACCAGCCCAATCTGCTGATACTGGGCATGCTCGCATCGCTGTTGGCGGCGGCGGTGTGGCTCACCGTCGCTTCGCAGTTCGGATGGCCGGTCTCCACGACGCACTCCATCGTTGGCGCGATCGTGGGCTTTGCTGTCGTTGGCGTCGGTGTGGACTCGGTGCACTGGGATCAGTTGGGCACCATCGTGTCCAGTTGGGTCATCTCTCCGGTGCTGGCAGGCATCGTGTCCTATGTGCTGTTCGTGTCTGTGCAGCGGCTCATCTTCGAGCATGCGGATGCCGAAGCGCGGGCACGGAAGTACGTACCGTTCTACATCTTTCTGACGGCTGCGGTGATCGGGCTCGTCACCTTCCTCAAGGGCTTGAAGCACGTCGGGCTGGACCTGTCGACGACGCATGCCGTTCTGTACACCATCGCGTTTGCGACGATCGTGATGATCGTCGGCCGTTTCGCGGTGGCGCGGGTTCCCAGGGATCGAAGGCCCGAGGACGCCGGATTCGGCTTCGCCAGGGTCGAGCGGGTATTCGGTGTGCTCATGATCGTCACGGCGTGCGCGATGGCGTTCGCGCATGGATCGAATGACGTTGCCAACGCCATCGGTCCGGTCGCGGCGGTGGTGAGTGTCGTCAGCACTGGTGAGGTCATGTCGAAGGCGCCCGTGCCGTCCTGGGTGCTCTTGCTCGGGGCAGTCGGCATCGTCGTCGGTCTCGCCACGTTCGGCCGCCGCGTGATGGCGACGGTCGGCACTCAGATCACGGAACTGACCGCCAGCCGCGGCTTCGCGGCGACGCTGGCGGCGGCAGCGACGGTGGTCATCGCGAGCGCGACGGGACTGCCGATCTCGACCACGCACACGCTGGTGGGCGCAGTTCTCGGCGTGGGACTCGCGCGGGGCATCGGCGCACTCAATCTCGGCGTCATACGCACGATTTTCATGTCGTGGGTCATCACGCTGCCCGCGGGCGCGGCGCTTGCAGTGGTCTTCTATTTCATCCTGCTGAACACGCTAGGCACGATCGCCTGAGTCGGTACTACTCTTCGACCAGCCACTCGCATCGCGATGAACCCTCGCTTGCCAGGGCACGCGCGAGGTAGTTCAACGCCTGAGTGAGCGGGTCGATGGCCGCGAACGGTGGGTTCACGACGAGCAGCCCCGAACCTCCGGCGCCGGGGATTACGTCCTGGCTGGGATTCAGCTCGAGACGCAAGGTCTTGGGCGGATCGAGTCTTGCGAACTCGCGCAGCAGGCGGGCATGGTCGAGTTTTCCGGTGAGCGGATACCACACGACGTAGACGCCGTGGCGGAAGCGACCGAATGCGTCGCGCAAGCCCGAAAGCAATCGGGTGGGTTCGTCGCGCATCTCGTAGGCCGGATCGACGAACGTGACCGCCCGGGACTGCTCCGGAGGCAACGCGGACTTCAGCAGGGCGTAGGCGTCCTCCTGCGTGCACCGGACGTTGCGTACACGGCGAAACGTCTTTCGCAACTGTTCGTAGTCGCGTGGGTGGAGGTCGTTAACGATCAGTCGATGGGGTGCAGCCATGAGCCGTGCGGCGATTGCGCACGAACCGGGATACACAGTCAGGGCGCCGCGCGGGTTCTCGGCCCGCACGCAGTCCAGGTAGCGCGCGACTGCAGCGGGCGCGTCCGTCGTCGGTTTCGACCAGAGCGCGCCGATTCCCGATCGGTACTCGGCGTTCAGTCGCGCAGCCTCGGTGGTCAGGTCGTACGAACCGCTACCGGCATGGGTGTCGAGGTACAGCATCGGCTTCGGCTTCGCCAACGCCGCGTCGAGAATCGCGCACAGCGCCACGTGTTTCAGGACGTCGGCTGCGTTGCCTGCATGGTAAGCGTGCCGATAGCTGAGCATGATCGAATCGTTCCTTCTGTCGAAGAAAGAGCATCGGCGAACGCGGGTCCGCGACGACAAACGGCTCGACAGAGGGGACCGTCGATTCACCGTAATGCGGTTTATACTGCATTTCGCACCCGGTAAAGGGATCTACTCGATGCAGAAGAAGGCATCCTTCCTGGTATCGCTGCTCGACGCGCTGCGTGCGCGACTGCCCAGCGACGACCATAGCCTGGCGGCCACGTTCTCCCGGCAGTTCTGGTCGAGGGTGCCCGAGGAAGATCTCATCGAGTGGGTACCTTCAGACGCGGCGTCCGTCACCATCGCCGCCTTCAAACGATTCCGCGTGCGCCAGCAGGATGCCGTGGACGTCGAGGTGTGTAACCCGGACTCGGCGAGCGATGGCTGGGCGTCCAAGCACACCTGTGTGTTCATCGGCCATGGCGACATGCCGTTCATCACCGACTCGGTGCTGATGGAACTGTCCCGCCACGGACTCGTGACCCACCACCTGCAGAACGTCGTGTTCCACTGTGTGCGCGACGAGTCGGGGCGGCTCACGCGCATGGACAGAGACGCGCCGGGCGCGCGCGCCGAGGTGTTCATCTATGCGGAGATCGACCGTCTGGAGGATGATCGTCTGCAGGCCCTCGCCGAGCGATTGAAGGCGATTCTGGCCGACGTGCGCGCCGTCGTCGGTGACTTCGGCGCGATGAAGGAAAGATTGACCGACTTGATCGAAGGCTTGCGCGACGCCCCTCCGCCGCTGTCGGCGGAAGAGGTCGAAGAAGGAATCGCCTTTCTGGAGTGGCTGGGCAGAAACCGCTTCACCTTCCTCGGCTACCGCGAATTCGACTACGCCAACGGCCGGATCCGCCAGGTGGAAGGCAGCGCGCTCGGCGTACTGCGCAATCGCGATCCGGCCACGGAGAGATCGCTGCGCGATCAACCGGAAGAGACGCGCACATTCATCCTCGAGCCTCGGCTGCTCGCATTCTCGAAATCCGGTACACGTTCGCAGGTTCATCGGCCCGCCTACCCCGACTACATCGCCGTCAAGCGGTTCAACGGCCAAGGCGAGGTGATCGGCGAGTTCGGCTTTCTCGGGCTGTACACCTCGCCGGTGTACACCGAACGTCCAGATGGTATTCCGGTGCTGCGGCGGAAGATCGAGAACGTTCAGGCGCGATCGGGACTCGATCGGGGCGGTTTCGACGGCAAGGTGCTCGCACAGGTACTCGCGACTTTCCCCCGCGACGAGCTATTCCAGAGTTCCGAAGACGAACTGCTGAACACCGCAATGGGTATCACGCACATCCACGAGCGTCGCCGCACGCGCGTGTTTCTGCGCCGCGATCGATACGGCCTTTTCTACACCTGCCTCGTGTACCTGCCGCGTGAAGTCTTCAACACGCAGCTGCGCGTTCGCATCCAGAAGCTCCTGATGGAGACGCTCGGCGCCCACGATGTGCCGTTCGATGCGTACTTCTCGGAGTCCATTCTGGTACGGCTGCACTTCACGGTGCGGGTTCCGGCCGGCAGCGGTGTCGGCAACGTGGATGTGGACGCGCTGCAACGCCGCATAAGCGCGCTGACCCGCGACTGGGCACAGGATCTGCGCGACGCCCTCGTGCAGTCCTATGGTGAAGCGCCAGCACGTCGCCTGGCGGAGCGCTATGTCGACGCTTTTCCCGCAGGCTATCGCGAGAGCTGGAGCGTGAGCGCCGCCGTGGCCGACATCGCCGACATGGAGTGTCTGACGGATGAGGCTCGCATCAACATGCGCCTCCACCGCAACGCAGAGGATCCCGACAACGTCGTTCATTTGAAGGTGTTTCACGAACGCCTGCCGTTGCCGCTGTCGGACATCATGCCGGTTCTCGAAAACATGGGCGTGCGTGTCGTCGCCGAGAACCCCTACATCGTCACGGCGTCGGACCGCGTCGTCTCTATCCATGACTATCGACTGGAACTCCGCCGGGCGCTCGACCTCGGCGAGGTCGGCGACCGCTTCGAGCGAGCGTTCATTCAGACCTGGGACGGCGCCAACGACAACGACACGTTCAATCGCCTGATCTTGAGCGCGTCGCTCGAATGGCGGGAAGTGACGGTCTTGCGTGCGTACGCGCGCTACATGCGCCAGATCCGCTACGGCTTCAGTCAGGAGTTCATTGCCGACACCCTGGCGGCGCATCCGGCAATCGCCGGGAAGCTCGTCCAGTACTTCCTCGCGCGGTTCGCGCCCGCCGGCACTTCGGACGACGGCAGGTCGATACGCGAACAGATCGTCGCGCTGCTCGAGGGTGTCGCGCTCCTGAACGAGGATCGAATTCTGCGCCGCTACGTCGAACTGATGGACGCGACGCTGCGCACCAATTACTTCCAGCGGGGAGCCGATGGCCGCCCGAAGCCGCAGTTCTGCTTCAAGCTGTCCGGGAGCCTCATCAGCGGCATGCCGGCTCCCGTGCCGAAGTTCGAGATATTCGTCTTCTCGCCCCGGGTCGAAGGGGTGCATCTGCGCGGCGGGCCCATAGCGCGGGGCGGGCTGCGCTGGTCCGATCGCCGCGAGGACTATCGCACCGAAGTGCTCGGACTGGTCAAGGCCCAGGTCGTGAAGAACGCGGTTATCGTGCCGACGGGTGCGAAGGGCGGCTTCGTGGTGCGCCGCCCACCGGTCGAGCGCGACGCGTACCAGGCGGAAGGTGTCGCCTGCTACCGGCAGTTCATCAGCGGGCTCCTCGATGTGAGCGACAACATCGTCGCCGGCGCCGTGGTGCCGCCGCCGGATGTCAGGCGCTATGACGGCGACGATCCATATCTCGTCGTTGCAGCCGACAAGGGCACGGCGACCTTTTCCGACATCGCAAACGAGATGTCGCGGCGGTACGAGTTCTGGATGGACGATGCGTTCGCGTCCGGTGGGTCGAACGGCTACGACCACAAGAAGATGGGCATCACCGCGAAGGGCGCATGGATCTCGGTACAGCGTCACTTCGCCGAGAAGGGCATCGACGTTCAACGCGATCCGATCACCATCGTCGGCATCGGGGATATGTCGGGCGATGTGTTCGGCAACGGCCTGCTGCTGTCGAAGAGCGTGAAGCTCGTGGCGGCATTCAATCACCTCCACGTGTTCATCGATCCGGATCCGGACCCGGCAGGGAGTTTCGCGGAGCGTGCCCGGCTCTTCGCATTGCCCCGGTCGAGTTGGGGCGACTACGACACGTCGTTGCTGTCGGCCGGCGGCGGCGTGTATCCGCGATCGCAGAAGTCGATCGCGTTGAGTCCGCAGGCACAGGCGTGTTTCGGCATCGACAAGGCGCAGCTGTCGCCCGACGAGCTGATCCACGAGCTGTTGAAGTCGCCCGTCGACCTCATCTGGAACGGCGGCATCGGCACTTACGTGAAAGGCAGCGCTGAGACCCACGCGGATGTCGGCGACAAGGCGAACGATCACATACGAGTCGACGCGCGCGAGCTCCGAGCCAAGGCCTTCGGCGAAGGCGGAAATCTCGGGATGTCGCAGATGGCGCGCGTGGAGTACGCACTGAACGGCGGTTCGGTGAACACGGATTTCATCGACAACGCGGGTGGTGTCGACTGCTCCGACCACGAGGTGAACCTCAAGATCCTCCTGAATCAGCTCGTGGCCGACGGTGCGATGACCGTCGATGAGCGCAACGCACTCTTACTGTCGATGACGGACGCTGTTTCCGAACTCGTACTGACTAACAATTTCCGTCAGGCGCAAGCGCTGTCGCTGGCGGAGCGCCAGGTCCGCTACCGGTTGTCGGAGTATCAGCGCTTCATCGCGCGCATGGAGAGTGACGCACGCCTCGATCGTAAGCTCGAGGGCGTTCCGGCCGACGACGATCTGACGGAGCGGGTCGCGGAGGGCAAGTCGCTGACGCGACCCGAGCTCGCCGTGCTCCTGTCCTACTCGAAGACTCATCTCCAGGAGCGTCTGATCGCGGGCCACGTACACCGAGATGCGGTGGTCGCGCAGGCGGTCTTCGAGGAGTTTCCATCGGTCATCCGCGACCGATACACCGATGCCGTGTACAAGCATCGGCT
>JBFKCZ010000104.1:0-7778 GCA_041620035.1 Pseudomonadales bacterium | reverse complement strand
GTTCGATGGTGTCATCGAGATCGTTCACACCGCGCAGCAGATTCTCGGCGCGCGCGGTGAGGAGAAACGGGAATCCGAAGCGCCGCGCTGCTTCGGCGGCTGCCTGAATCCGTTCCACCGCGTGGGCAAAGTCATAGATCGGTCGGTTCGCGTCGCCGGAATAGTCTTCGATCGACGCGCCCACAACGCCGGCTTCGGCCACGCGCGCGAGATTCGCCGCGACTTGCTTCGGGTCGTCGGCGAAGCCGTTTTCGAAGTCGGCGGTGATCGGAATGTCGGTCACCTCGACGAGAGCCCGACAGTGGGCGATCTTTTCTTCCACCTTCATCTGGCCGTCGTTGCGCGCGAAGGCATTGGCGAATCCCGCGCTGGTGGTGGCGAGGGCTTCGAAACCGAGGCCTTGCAACATGCGCGCGGAACCGGGATCCCAGGGGTTCGGTATCACGAATGCCCCGGGGCGTGCGTGCAGTGCGCGAAACGCATTGCCTTTTTCCGACTGCCTAATCATGTGTCTCGTTCCTCACGACTGGAAGATCGCGCAACGACGCGCGCACGCGCCGATTCGTTGTCGGCTTCGATGGCTGCGATAAAGGCACGAAAGGCCGCTTCCTCGCGCAACTTCTCGAACTGGGGCACGCGGTCGATCCGCTGGAAATTGTCGAAGTCCCACAAGGTGCGAAACCCTTGCATGCGCGCGGCTTCGAGTTCGGCCATGGCATCGTCGTTGCGACCGAGTTGTGCGAGTGCCTTCGCGCGCAGGATCTTGTTCGCGATCGGGTCGTAGCCGGCCTCGGGCGCGGCGAGCCGCGCGAGCAGGCTCGTCAGGATCCGCGTGGCGCGATCGTGTGCACCCTCGCGCATCAGCAGGTTGGCGGCGTACAGCACCGTGTCGGGCACCGCATGGTCCACTTCCGGGTGCGGACCAAGGAGGGCGGGTTCCAGTTCCTCGAGTTCGGCTCGTGCGGTGGCGAGATCGTTCATCTGCAAGGCGGTCGCGATCAGCAACGGCCGCCAGATGCGGTCTTTGGTGCGGGCGAGTTGATCGCGCGCGAGCTCGGAGGTCTTCGCGTCGTCGCCGCGCATGTTGTAGAGGATGGCCTGTCCGAGCGTTTGAATCAGCGGCGTGTACTGAGCCTGTGCGATGGTGCGTTCGACTTCCTCGGACATGCCGAGATTCAGGTAGACGTGCGCGAGCGCAAAGCTCGCGCGTGGATTGGTACGCGACGCATGCGCCTCGATCAGCCACGGCAGTGCCTCCGCCAGTTTGCCCTGGCTGATCAGGAGTTCGCCGAGTTCGAGCTGACTCGCCGTGTGCGTCGGATTGCGCTCGAGCAGCGACAGCAGGCGGGTCCGCGCCTCGTCGAGACGACCCAGGCCGATCTGTGCGGCGACGAGCTGAAAGATCACGCCGGCCGCAAGCGGGTCGCGCTCGGCGGCAGGTTCGAGAACGGCTGCCGCCGCTTCGTGGCGCCCCAGTTCGTTGAGCAGTGTTCCGTAGGCCGCGAGCACCTCGGCATCGTTCGGTGCGCGTTGCACGGCGCGCGCGAGGTTCTGCTCCGCCTGCACCAGATAGCGTCGCTCGTCGGTTCGATGCGCGACCACGGTGTACACCAGCCCCGCGGCCACATTGGCCTTCACCGACTTCGGATCGACCTTCAACGCGTGCTCGATGGCTTCGATGGCTTCATCGGCGGCGGATTCGAAGTCGATCGTCAGATAGGCGCCGGCCAGGGTCATGGTGGCCTCCGCGAAACCGGCGAGCGCATCCACATTGTCCGGCTGCCCATCGATCAGCCCCCGGAACAGGTCGCGCGCCTGAGTCAGCTCATCGCGACCGCGATCGTGCAGGAGTGCGAGCGCCGTCAGATACTGCTGGTAGGTTTCGCCGGCTTTCGTGGTTGCGGGTGAGTCGTTCCCGAGCAGCTTGACCTTGAGCGCGTTCGCGACGTTGCCCGCGACATCGTCCTGAATCGCCAGCATGTCGTCCAGGCGCCGATCGTAGGTCTGTGACCAGAGGTGGAATCCGTCGGCGGCGGCGATCAACTGCACGGTCACGCGCACGCGGTCGCCGGTTCTGCGTACGCTCCCCTCGAGGAGGTTGGCTACACCCAACGCACGGGCGATCTCGCGCAGGTCCTGATTCTGGTTCTTGAAGTGGAACGAGGACGTTCGACCGCTCACTTTGAGACCGGGCAGCTGGGCGAGATCGTGGATGATCTCCTCGGTGAGTCCGTCGGCGAAGTAGTTGTTGTCGACATCGTCGCTGAAACTCGTGAAGGGCAGCACCGCAATCGATTGCAATTCAGGCGCAGGCGCAACGACCTCCGTTTGCGTCCCCGGGCCCAACGATTGCGCGATCTGCAGGCCGATGACGACGACGATGGCGACGAGCAGTGCCGGTTCAATCCAGCCGGTGCCGGTCGGCGGTGACTCTTCGGTACTCGCTTCGGTGCGCTTGATGCCATCCGGCGTCAGCTCGAATGCCCAGGTGATGATGAGCGCAATGGGAAACGCCACCATCAACATCACCGCCACGAGTGTCACGGCCCAGTGCGGGAGATTCAAAGCGGGAAACAGGCTCTCGGCGCCGCGCAGGATGGCCCAGGCGACGACGGCGTAGACACCGGCGACGCGCAGCACTTTGCGGCGTTTCAGCTCGGCGACGAACTTCTTGAACATGCTCGCTCGAGAGCCTGCGCGAACGTATGGGCGAACTATGCCTCAAGCGTGCTCCCCTGAGGAGCACCGCTACCGGTGCAACGACGCAGGCCCCCCTGGCGATCAGCTCATGAAGCCGATCGGCGGCGCGCCGGATTGGGTTGCGTAGAACCGACCGATGTTGGGCAGCACCAGGTCCAGGTCGCTCGGGGCGACGCCGAACCACAGCGCGAGTTCGGCGTACATTTCGTCCACGCTCGTAGTGGGGATATCGCGGCCGCGGCCCACATCGAGCGCGTTGTCGGGCACCAGGCTCGGATAAGCGCCGTAGACGTCATTGCCACGCACCGCGCCGCCCATCACCAGCTGATGTCCACCCCAGCCGTGGTCCGATCCCTTGCCGTTCGACGTGAGCGTGCGGCCGAAGTCGGAGATGGTGAAGGTCGTCACCGCGTCAGCGACGCCGAGTTCGGTCATCGCCTGATGAAACTCCGACAACCCGTTCGCAATGCCGGGCAGCATCTGCGCCTGCAGCGGCAGGACGTCGTCGTGGTGATCCCATCCGCCAACCGTGACGAAGAATGTCTGCCGGTCGACACCCAGCGCATCGCGCACGCTGATGACGCGCGCGATCTGAGCGAGGCTCGCCGAGAGCGGCCCGGTACCGAATGTCGTGTTGAGTGTCGGCGCGGCATCGAGTGCGGCCTTGAAGGTGAGCCCGGAGTCGATCGCAGCGCGGAACTTCTGCCGGTAAGTGCGCCGGAATGCATCGCTGTAGCTCGCCCCAAGGAGTGAGTCGAGGCTGTCCTTGAACAACTGCGAATCGCCGTATCCCGGCACCAGCCGCACGCCGTCGTTCGCATCGACGCTGTAGTTGGTGACGGTCGCACCGGTCTGGAAGAGATTGGTGCCCGCGGTGGAGACATTGAGCGCGATCGGAGCGGGGCCCGACGCAGCGATGACGTCGCCGATCCGCCCGGCGACACCGGTAGATATGCGCCGATCCGGCACCGACGTCTGCCACTGCGCGATCTGATCCGCGTGCGAGAAGAGGCCGAGCGGCAGGCGCACCGTACCGTTCTGGTAGGCGGTCTTGTCGGTGGGATCGGCGAGCGTACCCACGTTCGCGATGAAGGCCAGATTGCCCTGATCGAACAGCGTTCGAACGGGGCCCATGCCGGGGTGCGTGGCATACGCTTCACCGTTCGGTCCGGCGTAGTTCAACGGCAACAGCTCGTTGCGCGGCAGGGCGAGGTCGGACCGGAAACCCGTGTAGTCGTTGTAGCGCGAAGTGTCGTAGGGCACCAGCATGTTGAACGAGTCGGCCCCGCCAGCGAGCAGGATGCACACCATCGCTTTGTAGTCACCATGCGAGGAGGCATGAGCGAGGCGCCCCAGCGTGTTCATCTGGGTCGCGGCTCCCAGGGAGACGAGGGCCGCGTGATTGAGGAAGTTGCGGCGAGAGTAGTTGTTCATGACACCTCCTAACCTTGCGCGGCCGCGGCCGGAGAAATCGTGGCGAGATACAGCGCGAGTCGCGTGCGTCCCACGGGATCGTTCGTGATCGCCCCGATCGCGTTGCGGATGGCCGTCTTCGTTGCGTCGTCCATCGAACCCCCGGCCAGCAACAGGTCGATGCGATCGACCAGCGCGACGGGGTCGGCCGCGAGCGCTTCGAGTTGCGAGAAGTCGAGGCGGATTCTGGTGAACCCGGCCGGGGTCTCGATCGATGAATCGCCATAGATCGCATACGCCATGAGAATCGCAAAGCCCGTGAGCGTGGAATCGGTGGTGATCTGGAACTCCGGGGCGAAGCGCTGGTTGTTGCCCAGTTCGCCCGCGGGCGCGAAGTTCGGCGAGTAGAAGTTGAACACGCTGGGTGCGCTCAGTACGTGCTGCTGCAGCAGGAACTGAGCGAGGTAGCCATAGCCGGGATAGGTGCCGTCGTCGCTGATCGCCGTGAGGGCACGATTGAGGGCGACATAGCGCAGGAACGGTTCACGCAGCTTGATGCCGGCGCCGGCTTCGGGATCGAGCAGAATCGCGCGCAGCACGGCGCGCATGTCGCCGCGCGGTGTCGTTGCATTGCCGTTGAACGCCGCCGTCACGCGCGCGATGTAGGCGGGCGACGGGTTCGAGGTCACGAGCCGCTGAATCAGCAGCCGGCCGATGAACGGCCCCACGTTCGGATGGTTGAACAGGTTGTCGATCGCATCGTTGATGTCGTCCATCGGCGCTTGCCCGTTGGGCACTACGGTACCGTTCAGCAGGGTCTTCGAACCCGGCTCGTGGAAGTTGTCGAACATGCGCATGGGTACGTGCAGCACGGGTGCTTCCTTGCCGAAGAAGGAGGGGCCGCCCGGCTGGGCTGGGCCGTAGCTCAACCCGGTGAAGATCTTGGCAAATTCCTGAATGTCGTCGTTGTCGTAGGTCGGAATCGGATTGCCGTTCGCGTTCAGACGCTGACTGCCGTCGGCGTTCAGTTCGAACAGACCGATGGAGAACAGCTGCATCACTTCGCGCGCGTAGTTCTCGTCGGGGAAGGTGTTGGCTGCGGGGTCGGATTTGCCGTTGTTCACGTGGCTGAGATAAATGCCCATGACCGGGTGCATGGTCACGTTGAACAGCAGATCGCGGAAGTTGCCGAAGGCATTCGCGAGCAGCATGTCGTAGTAGCTGGAGAGCCCGAGCGGATTGATGAAGATCTGGTCGACGTTGTCCGATACGACGAACACCTGGGTGAGCGCGTAGGCGACGCGTTGACGCAGCTGATCCGGTGCGGTGAGCGTGCGTTCCCACCACGCGAAGCGGCGGTACGTGCCCGGCGGCGGCACCGACGTGGGGTCGTAGCCGTACAGGTTGCCGTAGCGCAACACGATCGGCAGATGGTTGGTTGGCGGAATCGTGAACTGCCGTTCGAGCCAGGCCTGGGTACCCTCGCGCGCGACCGCATCGATGGTCGCGAAGTTCGCACCGAACGTAGTGTGATCGAGCAGCTTTGCCGCTTCCCGCAGCTGCGCTGCGTTCGGCCCCGGCGGCGGTGCGGGTGGCGGAGGCGGTGCTGCGCCGCCGCCACCGGCGCCGCCACCACCACACGCGGCGACCGTGAGCAGCAATACCCCGATCAGTGAAGTACGTAACGTGTTCATGGACTACCCCTTTTTCGTCCAGCCGTCGGCGAGGCGCGCCCGCAGGAACTGCACTTGCGCATCGGTCAACAGGTTGCGCAGGCGAATGAGCAGGCGCATCTGTTCGAGTTTGATCTGGTTCTCGGTGTCGACGGCGCGCTTCGCGAGTTCGATCGCGCGGGCTTCGTCCACCTTCGATTGATCCAGTACTTCGAGCAGGTCGAAGTACGCGGATTGCATCTCCCACTGCTTGCCCGCGATGCCCTGCTGCAGGTCCACGACGAGCTTGCCGATGCGATCGCCCTGGTCCTTCGTGAGTTTGATGTCCTTGCGGAATTCCATCACCAGTTCGATCGGGAAGAGACGATCGCCGAAAGGGTTCGCGTCTGCGGCTGTCGCAGGTAGAGAGGCGAGTGCGAGCACGATGGCGGTGAAAAAAGTGCTGATCGCCTTCATGAAGGAATGACCTGTCAGATCCATGGTTTGACCTCTTGCATGCGATATCGCAAATCGTTGAACTTCGGCAGACCCAGATAGGCGCTGCCATCGATGTCGGCGAGCAGCACATCGCTGGGTGCCGACCAATGTGTGGATGCACTGAGTTCTGCCATGAGCGCCGCATCGTCGACCGAACTGTCGCGCCGGTCGATCGTCACGATGACGGCAGCCGCGATCGCCGCGGCGGCCGCAGCCCCGATCCATGCCCGCGCGCGCCGGCGGGGCGACGCGGACTGCGCCGAGGTGAGCATGGCCTCGAAGTCAGGCGCTTCGGCTGCCGCGGCCCGCTCGAAGTGGGCCCGGATACGGCGATCGAGATCGGTGTCACTCATCGCCCGCTCCCAGCCGGTCGCGCAGCGTTTGTTTGGCGCGGTGGTAGTGGGTACGAACACTGCCCACCGAAATGTCGAGCACGGTCGCCGCTTCTTCCAGCGTGAAGTCGGCATAGATGACGAGTTCCAGCACGTCGCGCTGGCGCTTTGGCAATGCGTGGATGGCGCGGCTCATTGCCGGATCCGGATCGGGTTCGATGTCCCGTTCGGTCGCAGGCTCGGCGCTGAGACGTCGCACCAGTGCGAGCCCGCGCAGCCGCCCGCGCCGATGCCGGGCCGCGATGCGGCGCACCACGCCGAACAGAAAGGTTTTGAGGCTCGAATGCCCGGCGAATTGTGCGCGGCCGTCGACGACCACGAGGTAACTCTGCTGAAGGACGTCGGCTGCCGCTTCGGCGTCGCGGTCGGTGAGTGACCGCGCCCACGCATAGGCCGCCTCGTGCAAGGCCGCGAGTGCGGAACGCGATACCAGCGGGTTGTGGGGTAGTCCATCTGTCACGTGGATTTGTGGGCCGATTTGTCACTGAGTGCCCGGGTGAGGGGGTTTTATATGACAGCGCGCCGTGAAAATCCCCGCCGCTGATCGTATCCTCGGCGTGATGACCCGCACCATCTATGTATCGAGCCTCGCCGAAATGCCCCGCTGGGTGCGCGCGCATCGGCCCTCGCATCTCGTTTCCGTGGTTCAGGATGCGCTGCAGCCCGAGCGGCCGCAGGAAATCGTGGAAGCCCGTCATCTGCGCCTCGGGGTCGATGACATCTCGGCGCCGATACCCGATCTCGTCCTGCCCGGCGCGCGCGATGTCGAGCGGCTCATCGAATTTCTCGAGGGGTGGCAACCGGCAGACGGCAGCCTGCTCGTGCACTGCTACGCCGGCATCTCCCGATCCACGGCCTGCGCGCTCATTGCCCATGTGATGCACACGCGCGATCCGGAAGCGTCGACCGCGGCGTTGGCGCTGGCATCGCCGCACGCACGTCCGAACCGGCGCATCATCGCACTGGCCGATGCGGTGCTGGGGTTCGACGGTGCGCTGTCGCTGGCGCGCGAGACGATGCCGGAAGGGTTGCCCGCGGTGGAAGCGCCGTTGACGGTGTTCAGTCTCTGACGAGCGCCTGTGGGAGCGGGGGCTCGCCCGCAAGCGGCCGAGCGACTTAGGAG
>JBFKCZ010000103.1:0-7808 GCA_041620035.1 Pseudomonadales bacterium | reverse complement strand
GTCCTTTTCCAGCTGCTCTGCCTGAAGCTGGTGATCGTCGATGGTCTGTTTCATCTCGGCCACTCGCTCGTCCATGGTGGACTGAATGGCGGCCACGAGCACGATGATCCCCGCGACGACGGTGAACAAGGGGAACATGAGCGGTACGGTGACGCTCGACCTCGACAACGGTGAGGCGTTCTACGGCACGATGACGGGTGCCGTGACGACGTTTGCGATCTCCAACTGGACGGCATCGCAGATCGCCGAGGCGTGTTCGATCATCGATGCCAATGGGTTCGAGCGGCTGATCAGCCTGCAGCCGCAATACAGCATCCTCACCCGCGACATCGAAGTCGAGATCGCACCGGTCTGCCAGCGATTCGGCCTGGGTATCATTCCGTGGAGCCCGCTCGGCGGGGGCATGCTGACGGGCAAGTACCGGCCCGGCGAAGAACCCCAGAACGGCACGCGCTTCGCCGCGCCGGGACCGTTTCAGCGCATCTGGCGAACGCGCGCGCTGAATGAGCGCAACCACGAGATCGTGCGCGTCGTGACGGAAGAGGCTCGCAAACTCGACATCTCCACCATCGCGCTCGCGCTCGCATGGAACCTGTCCCGTCCCGGCGTGGTCGCGCCGATCATCGGGCCGAAGTCGGTGAGTCAGCTCGACGGCAATCTCGCCGCGCTCGATGTTGACTTGCCTGCCGATGTGATCGAGCGGATCGATGCCGTGAGTGAGCCGCACGTCGGCTATCCCCACGACTTTCTGCGCATGGCGCAACAGCTCAGGTCGATGATGGTGTCCCAGAACGCTTCCAAGGCTTCCTGATAGAACAAATCGCATTGCCGGCGGCATACAGCCCGACGATTGGCTGGCCATCGACATCGAGCACCTGAGCGTTGATGTTGGTCTTCGGCTCGCACTTGGTGCCGCCTACCTTGTCGGCCTTCTCGTGCGCGCACCCGCGTCGTGCGCGGCGATCGCGGCCGTGAGACCAGATCCACCGCTGCCCAGGACGACGATTTTGCGTTGCTGATTCATGGTCACGTCTGTCGGATTCCGATCGCCGAAGCATGCGGCGTTGGCACAGGAGCCCGCAAGCGTGTGCACGGCGATCCACCGATCCCGGTAGACTCCGAACGCTTCAACTCATGTGGTGGCGAACGATGATCAGCTACAGCACTCTGGGTACGAACGACATGCAGCGATCCATCCGTTTCTACGACCCGGTGTTCGCTGCGCTGGGTGCGACCCGCAACACCACCAGCGAAACGTGGACGGGCTATGGACGCGCGGGCGATCGCGGTCTCTTTTTCTTAACACGTCCGTTCGATCACGGTACCGCCAGCGCGGGCAACGGCGCGATGCTTGCGGTACTTGCGAAGGATCGGGCGGCGGTGGATGCATTTCACGCTGCGGCGCTCGCTCACGGCGGACGCTGTGAAGGACCGCCCGGTGTGCGCGAAGGCATGGACCCCGTGTTCTACGCGGCGTACGTGCGCGATCCCGACGGCAACAAGCTGTGCGCCTTTGTTCGCAAGTGAAGTGTTCGGAAGTGACACGGACGACGCATCAGGACGCGAGTGACGCATACATGGCTCGCAGCAGCGTGTGGGCGCGGTCGTCGCCGACGGTGCCTTCGCCCATTCGATTCATCACGTAGGCGAGCGTGAAGCCCGCATCGACGTCGTTGACCACGAGCGAACCGCCCCATCCACCCCAGTAGCAGACGCGCGCGTTGGGGCTGATGGGATTGCGGGGCGAATTGAGACCGTAGCCCACACCGAACGTGACGCCGATACCGAGCACGAGATCGCGACCTGCGGCCTGCACGTCGAAGATGCGGTCGATCACCTTGCCGGTGAGCAGCTCGACACCGCGTAGCGATCCACCGTGCGATACCGCCGCCTGAGCGAGGGCCACACCGCGCGCATTGCCATGTCCACCGGCTGCGGGGATTTCCGCGCGGCGCCAGGGAATCTCCCAGGATTGTTCGGCGATCAGGCGCGGATTCGCGGCCCGGTAGGGTATCGAGTCGCGATCGGGTTGCACCGATCCATCGCCGCTGCCGAAGCGCAGTGGTGGTGCCGGGATGACGCGCGCCACGCGGTCATCGTGTTCCGGTCCGAGGCCGATGTGGAAGTCCGCGCCGATTGGTTCGGCGATCTCTTCGCGAAAGAACCTGCCCACCGATCGACCGTCGACGCGGCGCACCACTTCGCCAACGAGATTGCCCTGGCTCACGGCGTGATAACCCGACTTCCAGCCCGGCTCCCACCAGGTGGACTGAGCGGCGAGCAGGTCCGTCACCTTCTTCCAATCGTACAGATCCGTCGCATCGATTCGTTGCTCCCACGCCGGCAGCCCGGCCGTGTGCGACAGCAGATGGCGCACCAGCACGTTGCCCTTGCCGTTCTGTTCGAACTCCGGCCAGTAGGTGGAGACCGGCCGATCGACATCCACCAGGCCGCGGCTCACGAGCACGAGCAGCGACAGGCAACTCATCGTCTTGGTCGTGGAGTAGACGTTGATGAGCGTGTCCCGATCCCAGGCCGTGCGGCGCTCCGCGTCCAGATGTCCGCCCCAGAGATCGACGACGAGTTCGCCGTCCATCACCACGGCCGCCGATGCGCCGACGTCTCCGTTCCGAGTGAAATTGGCGGCGAAGGCATCCTTCACGCGAGCGAGCCGATCGCTGCAGGTGCCGCTGATGTCGATGGTCATGCCTGTTCCCGGTTCCGTTGGCGGTCGCTAAGCCTGCCACAGGCAGGCGACCTTTCGCGATTGGGGATTCGCGATTGGCGGTCGCGACTACGGGTTCGGAGCTACGCCGGCGGGCTGCCACAACTGAATCGGATTGCCCTCGGGATCGCGCAGACGGGCGAATGTGCCGTTGGGGTAGGTGGTCGGATCGACTTCCACTTCGATGCCGGCGCGGCGCAGCTGGTCGACCATCGCCGCGAGGTCGCGCACGCGGAAGTTGATCATCCAGTGTCGATCCGCGCTTCCGAAATAGCTGGTGTCCGCGGGGAACGGTGCGAACACGGTGGCACCCCCGCTCTGATACCAGGGTTGCTGGTCATAGTTTTCGGGTACGGGCGCAACACCGAGGTGCGTGTGGTACCAGGTGGCGAGCGCCGCGGGGTCCTGAGCGCGAAAGAACAAACCACCGATACCGAGCACGCGCTCTCGATCGCCGGCTTCGGCTGCGGGATCACCGGTGGCGGCGGCTGCCGTGAGCAGGATGACTGCCCCCAGCATCGCTGCGACGCGCGTGCGCATGGGCTCGCCTCAGTATTCGTCGTGCAGTCGCAACCAGGCCATGTTGGCCGGCAAGTTCGCTTCGTCGCGGCCTTTGGGCACGAGGTCGAGCAAGTGATAGGTGCCGTTCAGCATGTCGAGTCCGCGCGCGTAGCAGGAATAGGTGTGATACACGGTGCCGTTCCCATCTTTGGCGAAAACGCTCACGCCGGGTGCGTGTTCGCCGTAGTGGAGTCCCGCGCGATAGTTGTAGAAGGTCTCCCCGGCAGCGATCTCGGCGGGGCTGTAGGTGACGAGGAAGTCCCGGCCGAATTCGCTCGGCGCCGACGACACCCAGGGGAAGCGCCAGCCCATGCGCGTCTTGAACGCCGTCAAGACGCCGAGCGGCGCCTCGGATACCGCGACGAACGCCACGTCACGTGCCGCGAGGTGGGGCACCGCCGGGTCGAACTGATCGGCCCAGAACGAGCAACTCTTACAGCCATTCTGCCACTCCGGCGCGAACATGAAGTGCTGCACGATGAGTTGGCTGCGACCGTCGAAGAGATCGGCCAGGTGCTTCGTGCCGCCGGGACTTTCGAAGGCATACTGCTTCGTCACCTCCACCCACGGCATCGCCTGTCGCTTTTGCGTCAGTGCATCGCGTGCCTGCGTGAAGTCCTTCTCTGCGCGCAGCAGATCCAATCGGGCTTCGAGCCACGCTTCCCTCGTAACGACTGTGGGTCTCTTCATCGTCGGAATCTTCCCCTGGCGTCGACTATTGTGAGAGCGCGCTTTCCTGTTTGCTGATCTCCACCTGCCCCGGACGCCTCAGCATCTTGTCGATTTCGTCGATGTGCGACTCTTCCTGATGGATCAGGTCGCGGGCGTACTCTTCCAGCGACACCGAACGATCCCGCACCAGATCCAGCAATCCGTAGTACAGATCGAGGGATGCGTGTTCGGCGTGCAGCGTCTCCTCGAGGATCTCTCGAATATCGTGCTGGTGGGTTTCTAGCAGCGTGCCGATGCCGAGCGACGGGTGCCCGCCGAGGCGCGTCACGAGTTCGCCGGCCTGCTGCGCATGTAGCAGCGTTTCGTTGGCCTGGTCGCGGAACCACGACACGATGGGAATTCGACTGTAGCCGAACACCATGAACGAGTAGTGCGTGTAGCGCACCACACCGGCCAGTTCGGATTCGAGGATGCGATTGAGTTGCGCGATGACGGCCGGCGAGTCGATTTGACTGTCTCTAGGCATTTGAAACCTCCGTCAGGCTGTTGTTGCCATAGAAACTACTCCCTTTGCGCGGTCAGTTCGACCCGCGGTCGCTGCGCGCGCTGGCGATATCGGAGCGAATGTTCTTCAGCACGTCCTCGAACTCCTCGCGATTCTCGGCGCTGAGCCGCGCCAGCACTTCGTGTGCCTTGAGCAATCGTTGCTGCTGACGGCGCGAGTCGGTTTCGGGCAGCGCAAGCACCGTGCGTGGTTCGGGAATCGGCTGGGCTGCATCGGATACCCGACACAACACGGCTTCCATGCTGAGCTCATCGAACGCCTTTTGCAGATCCGGCGCTGCATTCTGAATGACCATCGTCGCACCTTGGCTTTCCGAACGTTCGGCAAGCTCGTGCAGGGTGCCGAGGATCGTGCTGTCCATGTGCGTGCATCCGGACAGATCCACGATCAGTGTGCGACCGCTGTCGATCACCGAGCCCGCCGCATCGAGCAGCACCTGGCCGTGCGTCCAGCAGACGCGGCCGTCGAGACATACGAATGTGGCGGCATCGCCTTCGGCGTAGGTGATCGTGGGCCCGTCCTCATCGTCGGCCTCGACGAGTCCCATGGCTTCGCGCGATTCCTCGAAACGACTCTCTCCCGGTGCGGCCACGAGCAGCAGCAGCGTGACGTCGTCGCGGTCCTCGCGCTCGCGTCCGCCGCACGTCTCGACCAGCACCTTCGCAAGCTCGGTGCTCCCCGGCGGATGACGCTGAATGTCGCGTTCGATCGCGGTGATACTGGCCTCGATGTCGCCGCTCACCTCGAACAGGCCGTCGGTGTACATGAGCAGGCGATCGCCGGCACGCATTTCGATGGTTCGTTCTTCGAAGCGCGAATCGGCGGTGAGGCCGAGCGCCGGGCCGGTGTGCTCGATGCGGTCGCAGCCACCGCCGGCATGCAGCCACAGCAGGGGCGGGTGGCCCGCGGAGGCGATCGACACCTGGTTGCTGCGCGTATTCAACAGGCAAAGTGCGGCGGTGACGAATGCGCCTGGCACTGAGACATCCTGTATCAATGCCGTATTGACCAGTGCCAGCGCATCGGCGGGTCGATAGGGGCGCCCGCTGTCCGCGTCCGTGAGGCGTAGCCGGTGCTTGAAGAGCACTGACAACATCGCGGCGCTTACCCCGTGTCCGGCTGCATCGGCAATGACGAACGCCACCTCGTTCGGACCGACCTGCACCGCGTCGAAGAGGTCGCCGCCGATCCGCCGTCCGGGGCGGTACAGGCTCTTGATGTGGTGGTGGGTCAGCGATGGCGGTTGACGCGGGAGCAGCGACCGCTGAATCACCTCGGCGCGGTGGAGATCGCGCTCGATGGTCTCGGCCTGGTCTTCCAGCATCCGGCACAGTGATGTGAGCTCGTCGCGCGATCGCTCGAGATCGGTGGTGCGTTTCTCGAGCCTGCGATGCGACCGTGCCAGCGCCTTGCCGCTGTGTTCGAGTTCGGCCACCGTGCGGCGCAACTCGAGCTGTGCCATCACTTGGCGCGCCAGCGCGCCCAATGATGCGAGCTGACCCTCATCGAGGGTCCGCGGCTCGCGGTCGATCACGCACAAGGTGCCGATCGCGTGGCCGTCGGACGTGACCAGCGGCACACCCGCATAGAATCGAATGAACGGATCGCCGGTGACGAGCGGATTGTTGGCAAATCGCGGATCGCGCGTCGCGTCTTCTATGACCAGTGGCGATTCGGGTTCGAGGATCGCGTGTGCGCAGAACGCGATGTCGCGCGGCGTTTCCCGGGCGTCGATACCGACCCGGGACTTGAACCACTGGCGATCGCGATCGACGAAGCTCACCAGCGCCATCGGCGTGTCGCAGATTTCCGCGGCGATGGCCGTGATGTCGTCGTAGCCGCGCTCGGGTATCGAATCGAGAATGTCGTACTGGCGCAGCGCTTCGAGGCGCGCTGCTTCAGTCTTTGGGATCGCAGCTTGCGACATGGACAATGGCCGGCGGCAGGTACGAAGTGACGATTCGATTGTGCCGGCAAAGTTCCGCGAATGCATGGCGCGTGGTCCGCGACCTTGTGATCGAGCGGTCCGCGGTTCCCGCCCGACCCCCGGCAAGAAAATGTTGCATTGCACAATGCTGCAGTGCACAATGAGCCTTCCGTCAGCCAGGGTGCGTTGCCCATGCCAACGAGATCGTCCACCGCGACCCGCGCTTTCCTCGCGCTCAGTGAGGTGCCACGTGCCGCCCTGGACATGGGTGCATTACTGTCGACCCTGCCGCTGCTTGCCCTGGCGCCCCGGGGCGACGGCCATCCGGTGCTGGTGCTGCCTGGCCTGGGTGGTGGCGATGATTCGACGCGCGTGCTGCGGGGATACCTGGATCAGCAGGGTTTCGCCAGCCAGCCCTGGAACCTCGGTCGCAATCGCGGGCTGAACCGCCTGGGCGGGCCGGCCGCGTTGCTGGCGCGCATCGACGAAGTTGCGCTGGAGCACGCCGCGAAGGTAAGCCTCGTCGGCTGGAGCCTGGGTGGGGTCATGGCGCGGGCCATCGCCCGGCAGGCGCCGCACAAGATCCGGCAGGTCATTTCCCTGGGCTCGCCGATCGGCGGCGCGCATCCACCGCCCCGGCAGGTGCCGAGCACGGCTATCTACAGCGAATCCGATGGGGTCGTGCCGGCGCACGTCGCCGTCGAAGCCGAAGCACCCCATACCGACAACATCCGGGTCTACTCGAGCCACATTGGTCTGGGGTTCAACCCGGCGGTCTTCTACGCCGTCGCCGACCGCCTGGCTCAGGGCGAGGGGCGATTCACCAAGTTTCATCGCGAGGGCTGGCGGGCCGCCGTCTACGGACCCTCGCACGATCGATCGCTGACTTCGACGTCAGCGCGCGTGGCCGCGGAGCACACGTGAATATTGCACCGCACAATGTGTCAGTGGAAAACAGGAGACCTCAGATGACCAATCCTTTGGAAGACCAGCTCAACCTCGGCCGTCGACTCGTGGAACTGAATGTCAGTACGTTGCAGCGCCTCGGGGAACTGTCGCAGTCGGGCATGCAGAAGTACGTGCAGACGATGCAGGACTACGGTTCTAAGGTCGCGGAGGTGAAAGACATCGCGGGGCTGCTCGAACTCCAGCGCGAGTACGGCGAGGCGCTGTGGAACGCGATGCAGGAGAGCATGCGTTCGCAGGGCGAAATCGTTCAGGGCAGCTTCGAGGAAGCCGGCAAGCTCGTGCAATCCGCCTTCTCGCAGGACAAGAACGACGCGGCCTGAGCCGACCCTCGGAGGAGGGTGCTGCAAAAGTCATCGAAGACCCTGTGGGAGCGCCCTTGGGCGCGAACG
>JBFKCZ010000102.1:0-7842 GCA_041620035.1 Pseudomonadales bacterium | reverse complement strand
CTTGTTCGCGGGCAAGTCGCTCGGCCGCTTGCGGGCGAGCGGGTCGCTCCTACAACGGCGAGCCATCGCTCACCAGCAGGTAGTCGCCGATCAGCCCCGCGATACGTTCGCGCTGGGCCATCAGGGGGCGCAGGGTCTTGAAGGCTTCGAGCCGCCAGGTGCCGGCATCGAGTTCTGCGAGCCACAGCGCGCGGGCGATCGTTGCGGTCGCCGAGTCGGTCGCCTCGAAGTCGACGGGTGAGGTCGGTGCCGCCGCCACGGCTTCGATGCCATAGCGTTGTACGCGTCCGGCGGCATCGACGATCTTGAGTTCATAGTGACCGGGCACCAGATCGAGATCGACGAACTGGTGTTGGCGGCGCTTCAGCGCGTCAGCCTTTGCGACTTCAGTTGCGTCGCGCGCGATGATCACTTCGAAGGGCGCGCATCCGCCGAACCAGCCGAGCGCGAGGTTCTGGCGGCCCGCGCTGACTTTGGAGTGCGCGCGCAGGATCGGCGCTTCGATCGCCTCACCCGCGTCGTCGCCGTCGCATGCCTCACCGCCGCGGGTCGAGGCACTGGCCGCGATTCGCGCCTGTACGTCGAGCAGCCGCGGCAACGAACGCAAGAGCGACGCAACCGCCCCCAGCGGCTTGGCCTCGGGTACGCGCCACTCACCAGGCCCCACATCACGCTGGGTGCCATCGTTCAGCTGCACGAACACGCGGCCCGTACCGGTGACCACTACGAGGTCGCCCGCCATCACCAGCGTGCCGAGCTTGACCGGCAGCGTGGAACCATCCTGACGCTTGATGGTGTGCGCGGCCCGCGCGGGCGAGTAGTCGACGACCATGCCGACTTCGGTTGCGGACGGATCGGCGCTCGCCGCATTGGCAAGCGTGGCTGCCGCCAACACGGCGTAGGCGAGGGCGCGTAAGATCTTCATGTCTATCCTCTCTTGATTTCGGGGTCGCGCAGGCGCAGGCGCTTGGCTAGAAGCAGTCGCAGCAGGCGAACGCCACGGTAGCGGCCGCTGTCGATGAACAGTTCCCAGAACGCGAATACCACCGCGTACTCGATGAACAGCCAGAGCGAAAGGGCGAGCGACTCGAACACATCGAATCGCGAATAGCTGTTCGTGGCGACGTAGATGCCGAAGAAGGCCATGATTCCCGCAAGGGCAACGACGAGACTGGGCCGCAGCGCGAACGCCATGGTCGCAAGCGTCCAGAACGCGATCAGCGTCATGGGTTTGGAAAAGCTCCGCTCGCCGGTGCCGAGCTCGAGCTGCTGCGGCGAGAAGCGCAGGGTGTGCGCGATGAGCTCCATGCCCGGCATCAATCCGGTGGGTGTGCGCCAGATGTCGCCGGATGCGCCGTGAATGGCGCCGATGATCACCACGCGATCGGTGAGCGAGTAGAAACCCGATTCGGCGATGGCACGCTCGGTGTCGAGGAGATGGCGCGCAGGCAGTACGCGTGGCGACGTCGCATTCGATGCCAGTTGCGTGTTGCCGATGATGGGTGCACCGAGAATCAACAGATGCTGCGGTGACGTCTGCGACGAGAAAGTGCATTGGCCCGTACGCGGCGGTGCCTGCGTGACCGAACCTTCCCCGTCGAGCGCCACCGCGATGCGCAGTGGCACGCCCAGGATCGTCTCGGTGCCATCGTCCGTGCACGCCTCCCACGCGTGACGCCAGCGCCGCACCGCGCCGTCTGCGTCGGTCAGATAGAGCGTGTGTGCCCAGGATATGCGCGAGTTCGAAGCGACACCGGCTTCATAGGCCGTGCGCGTCGTGCGCACCCGAGGCTCCTGCCCCGGTACCGTCTCCATGTACATGCCGCGCGCGAGGATGAGCGGCGGCCCAGAGTAGTTGCGAAAGAAGTCGTCCACCTCGCAGCCCGTCGCGCATGCCCGCTCGGTCTCGGCGCAGTCGAGATTGATGTCGACGACGATGGCGGCGGGGCGCTGGGCTGCGGCCGCTGCGATCAGGCGCACGAGTTCGTGCCGCGGCGTGACGCAGGGTCGCCCCCACTGGGCGTACAGCGCATCGTCGATCGTCACCAGCGTGATCGGCAGGTCCCGGGTGGGCCGCGCGATGCCGAGTGCGGCGCTGCCGGCGACGAGAAACGAATCCACCGAGACGGGCGCGCCGGTGGGCAGCAATGCCAGTGCGGCGTTCAGGGGCGCCAGAACCGATTTGCCGATCAGGAGCAGCCCGAGCGTGATCGCGCCGAGCACAGCACCATGGCGATAGACATCCCTGCGCTCACGGCTCGCGGCCGACCAGTGCCGTGTGACGGACTTCATGAATTCCATCGCGGTACGACGTAACGCGGGGTGATTTGTCAGGCGCAACCTGACGTCGGCCACAAAGTCGCGTCTATGGGTCGATTGCCCTGGAATGTCTGACGATGCGCGCGATGCGCCGAACACACTGGATCCTGCTGGGCGCATGCCTGCTGATGTCGTGCGCGTCGGGTGCGATCGAGCCAGGTGTCGCACCGGTGCGAACGGATGGGTTCGTGCTGACGGGTTGCCTGGAAAGCGCCGGCTCGTGTCCGGCGTTTCTCGCGGAGTCCATGCGCTACGCCCAGACCCTCTGCCGTGAGATCGGCAGCGAACTCGAGATGGCGCAGACGGCAAGCATCTGGTCGCTGGATGTGAATCACGACGGGGTCGCGGAGTATCTCTTCGAGATCGGCGAGAACGTGTATTGCAGGGATGCAGCGAGCCTTTTCTCCTGTGGCAGTCTGGGTTGTCCGCGGTCGCTGGTGCAGCGGGTGGGGGAAAGCGACGACTGGCGGATCATCGGCGGCATTTACGTGGAACCACCGGAAGTGCTCGCCGTGCTGCCGAGCGGGGTGTTGCGCGCGGGCTGTCCCGACGCGCCCGACTGCGCGGAGTACTGGTTCTACGAGTGGATGGGTGATTACTACGCGCAGTCCTACCTCGAAGTCCGCGGGCATCGTGTGGAGTTCGCCGAATCGGTGCATGGCCTGCATGCCCTCGCCGCCGCAACGGAGCTGCTGGCGGAGCCAACGCCGGGCGCCGCGACCGTGGGTCGATACGACGCGGCCACCGAAGTGGCGATCGTGGGCACATCGCCCGACGGCGCCTACTACTACGTCTCGCCGTGCAACGCCTGCGAGTCGGGATTCGTCCGCCGCGAATCGATTGCACGGCCATGATGTCTGGTGTTGACGAGTGCGCTAGGCTACGGCGGGTGGATCCACAGCAGGCCTTGGCGGGGGGAAGTGGAGAAGCTTGCGTTCATGCGGGCATGCCGCGAGGGCGGCGCGGCCATCGAGCGCGCATTGCGCGAACTCGATCGGACGTTGTTCGCCCGTCTGTACCGCGAGTGCCGTCGGTCGATTCGCGATCACGACGCGGCCGAGGATCTCGTCCAGGAAGCCTTCATCAAGGTATGGCGCCACTGCGCATCGTTTCGGGGCGACTCGGAACTCCTGCCGTGGATTCGGGTGATCCTTCGCCGCACCATTCTGGATCGATTGCGCAAAGGGGAGCGCGAAGTGACCCTCGATGACGTGCAATTCGAGGCGGCAACCGATGCCGCCGCGATCGCCAACGGTGGCACTGCGACCACCGACCGAGCTGCGCGACAAGCCGAGATCCAATCCGTGTTCGATGCCTGCTGGCAGGAATTTCGGGCGACCTCTCCGACCCATGCGGCGGTGATGGGGTGGATCGTCGAAGACGGTTTGAGCAACGCCGAAATCGGCGAGTTGCTCGGGCGCACGCCAGGCGCGACGCGGGAGTTCATCTCCCAGTGCCGCAAACGGGCGCGCATCCATCTGGCGCGGTGGCACGCGCTGGCCGCGGCGGATGGCGCAGATGATACGGCTGGAGACGTTGCGTGACCGATAGCACCGATCAGGCATGGCTCGATGGGCTTGCGGGCCGCGATGGCAGCAGCGAAGGCAGGGCCTTGCGCGGCGCGCTTCGGGAACACGCCCGGCGTGACGCGGAAGATGCCGTCGTTCCGGATTCGAGTCCGGCGCGCGAGTTCGCATTGATCGCGCGAGCCCGGCGTGAAGGCCTGCTGCGGCCGGAGCGTTCGAGCGCCGCCGCTTTGTTCGGCCGTTGGTTCGCGGGCTGGCGTGGCGCATTGGTGATGGCGGCAGTTGCCGGTGTCGCGATCGTGGTCGGTCTGTCCACAGGGGTGCCGCCGGTGGACGAAACCGTGCGAGCGCCGCGCGTCGACAGTGTGATGCTCCGCAGTCAGGATCCGCCGCAGCTGCGTGCCAAGATCGTCGAGGCGTTGATCGACCTCGATGTCGATGCGCACGGGTACGCGATGCAGGGTCTCGAGTTCGTCGATGCCAATCTGCCCGAACCGGTCCCGGAGGAAGTCGAAGCGGTTCTGGAACGGTTCGGCATCGCGAAACCGGCCGGCAGTACGTTACGCGTGGTGATCGCGAGGCCCACGAGATGACGCGCCTGCGCAGCGCGATGGCAGGGCTGCTGCTGAGTGGCTCCACCTACGCTGCGATCCCACAGACGCCGGTGTGCGCCGAATTTCCGACGGAAACGGACGCGACGACTCCGGTTGCCGAGCTGCGTTCGCGGGTCGAGACGCTGTTCGAAGTCGACCCGACGACGGTCGTGGGCCTCATCTGTGCAACGATTCCGCGCGTGGCGCGCGAATATGGCGAGGATTCTGCCGAGATCGCCTGGTGGATCGGATCCCTTGCAACACCCCTGATCGCCTACATGGATCGCCACGACGAGGCGATTCCGCTGCTCGAGTTCGCATTGCCGCTGTACCAGCGCCACTTGGGTCCACACTCTGCCGAAGTGGCCGATGTCTACGTCGCCCGCGCCTGGATCAACTTCCGGCGTGGTTTGCTGGAAGAGTCGAGTGTCGCATGGCAGCAGGCCCTCGCGGTGCGCGAACACAACCCCGGCGCGAACCAGATCGAGCTGCAGAAGGCGCTCGTCGGTCTCGCGCACGCGCGGCTTGCGCAGCGTAGATTCGACGACGCGCGCGCCGCGTTGGATCGCGCCAACGCCATTCTCGAGGTGAACGGCGACGCGGTGAGCGAAGCCGCGGCGTCGATCGCGAACGCCTACACCAACATCGCACTGCGCGAAGAGAACTACCCGCTCGCGCGCGTGCACTCGGAGCGCCAGATCGCGATCGAGCGGCAGCTCGTGCGCACCAGCGCGCAACTCGTTTCCGCGAACGTCGTGTACGCTCAGATTCTCGAACATCTCGACGAGTACGAAGCGGCCGAGCAGGCGCTGCGCGACGCCATCGCACTCGCCGAAGCGGACGAAGCCGCGCCGCTGCAGCGCCACCATCTCGCCGCGCTGACCCAGCTGGCGGCCACGCTCAACGAACGTGGCAAGCCGCGCGAAGCGGCGGGTATTGCCGATCGCGCCGTGCTGGTGGGCGAAGCCACCCTGGGGGCGGGCGTGCCGCGACTGTTGCGCGTGTTCGACATACGCGCGGAAGTGCATCGTGCGGTGGGTGCTTTGCCGGCCGCGCTCCGCGACTACGAACGCGCGGATGCGATCGTCGCGGCGCACCCCGCGGATGTGGAGAAACAATCCCTGGTTGCGCACTACCGCGGCAAGGGAGCGCTGTTCGAGACGCTCGGCGATGTCTCGGCGGCCCGCGCGGCACTGCGAAGCGCACTGACGGCCGCGGGCGACGACACCACGCTGACCACTGAGCGGGCGCAATCGCTCATCGCGCTGGCGCGGCTGCCGGGTCAGTCGAACGAACGCCGTCGCGAGCGACTATCGACGGCCAAGGCGCTTCTGGAGCAGAAGCTGCCGGAATCGCATCCGGAACTCCTGCGCGTGGTGAACGACCTCTGTGCCACCGAGATCGAGGCGCCGTACGCGCCATACTGTGACGACGCTGCGGCGAGGCTTTCGCGTGCCCGCGAAGTGGAGCCTGCGCTCGCGAGCCTCGTGCTCGGCAATCAGAGTCGGCGCGCGCAGGCGCGGCGTGATCCGGATGCCGCTTATGCGCATGCCGTGGACTCCCTTGCCACGGCCGTGTCGCTCGGCACACCGGATCCGCAATGGCGCGCGCTGATCCGGCTGGCCGAGCTGCTGCAGGGTCGCGGTGATCCGCGCCTCGCGATCTTCTTCGGCAAGCAGGCGATCGCGGAGATCGAACGGCTGAGGAGCTCTTTCGTCGAAGACGACCGGCGGTTCGAGCGGGGCTTTCTCGCTGACAAGACCGGCGTGTACCGGAGTGTGGCCGACTGGTTGTTCGGCAGCGGACGAATCGACGAAGGGCTCGAAGTACTGAGCCTCTTGAAGACCGAGGAGTTGCACGACTTCATTCGGCGCGATGCGTCGGCCGACAGTCGCTCTCGAACGCTGTCGTACACGCCGTTCGAGCAGGAGCTGACTGCGAGCTATCGCGCCGTGCGCACGGGTGATGCCCTGGCTGGTCAGGAAATCGATCGGCTCAGTCGACTGCGGGAAGCGGATCGCATCAGCGTTTCCGAGGGGCAGCACCTGGAGACGCTGCTGAGCCATCAGGCCCGGCAGACGCGGCGTCGGGCGCAGAGTTTGCGCGCCTGGCTTGCGGACGCTGCGCTCGCACCGTTCACGAAGACCCGGATCGTGCGGCCGCAGTCGAAGCGCGTGGAGCGTATTCGGCATCGCTTCGGCGAGGACGCGGCATTCGCCGCGTACCTGCTCACGGATACGCACCTGCGAGTGATCATCGCCACGCGCCGCGGCGTCGAGGAGCACACGGTGCCGATCTCGGCAGCCAATCTGCGCGCCGATATCGGCCGCCTGCTCGACGACATCAGCGCGCGGCGCGAGGTGAAGGGTCGCGCGCACGAGGTCTACCGCGTGCTGTTCGCGGCCGTGGACGAGGCCGCGACCGCCGCCGGCGCCCGACGTGTGGTGCTGTGGCCCGATGGCGCCATTCGCTATGTGCCGTTCGCGGCGCTGCACGACGGTGAACGCTTCGTGTCCGAGAAGTTCCCGGTGCAGATCTACGCGGAGTCGGCCACCGATGCGGCGATTGCGCGTGGCGAGCGTGCCGCGATCCGTGGGCTCGGTGTGACCCGGGCACAGGGCGAGTATCGGCCGCTGCCCGCCATGGCCGAGGAACTCTGCTCCATCATCGATGGTCCCATTCGCGGCCTCGAGACCGACGCTGCAGCCTGCGCCGATGGGGGGCGCGGTCGCGGTGTGGTTCGCGGCGAAGGCTTCGTGGATGCGATGTTCACGGAAGATCGCCTGCGTTCCATGCTCGGTGACGGCGAACGCGGTTTCGAGTTGCTGCACCTCGGCACCCACTTCGAGCTCCGACCAGGAAACGCCTTGCGTTCGACGCTGCTCCTCGGCGATGGATCGCATTTGAATCTCGACGAGATCGCGCGGTTCGACTTTCGCGGGCTCGAGCTCGTGACGCTGTCGGCGTGCCAGACCGGTGTCAGCGGCGCGGTGCGTGACGATGGCCGCGAAGTCGAGGGGTTGAGCGCCGTCGTGCAGCGGCGGGGCGCACGGCGCGTGGTGGCGAGCCTTTGGGCGGTCGAGGACGTCAGCACCGCGCGACTCATGCAGCACCTCTACCAGTCGCTCGCGGCCACCCGCGGGGATGCATCGCTTGCGCTCAACGAGGCACGCAGCGCGATCCGGGCGGTCGCCGAGTACAGTCACCCCTATTACTGGGCGGGATTCTTCGTATCGGGCGACGTGCCGTAGCCATCGAAGCCACTGTAGGAGCGCCCTTGGGCGCGAAGGGATCCAGAGGAATCAAAGAGTTATTCGCGGGCAAGCCCGCCCCCACATTGGCTGCGCTGACTGTATTGCGACACCCTCCTTCGGCGCGAACGAACGTAAGGAAATCAACGAGTG
>JBFKCZ010000101.1:0-7861 GCA_041620035.1 Pseudomonadales bacterium | reverse complement strand
GTTCGTCTCCGTCAGGTCGGCATAGGCCAGATTGCACTGATGGAACGTCGCCGAGGCGTGGTTGCCCTTGTCGAGCGCAAAGTCGGCTTCCTTGAAGTCTGCGCCGCTGGCCTGGCAGTTGACGAACTCGAGGCCCCAGCCGCGAATGCGGGTGAATGCCACGGTGGTGAGATCGCATCGCTCGAAGCGCGCACGCCGCAGGTCGGCGTACGAGAAGTCGCTGGCCGCGTTCGCCTCGGCGTCGTACAGCCGGCAGCGCTCGAATCGGCAGTCCGAGAAGTCGCCGCCACGGAACGTGCAGGCATCGAAAACGCAGTCGACGAATCGGGCGCCGTTGAAGTTGCCGTGCTGAAACGACGCGTGGTCGAGGACGCATCCGCTGAATTCGATGCCTTCGCCTTCGACGAGCCTGCAGTCGGGTTCGGTGCGGACGTCCGCAACGCGGCCGGTGGCGAGGCTGCGTTCCAGGTCCTCTTGCGTGATGGCGTGATCGGAGATGGACGTCCCTCCTGCTTTGCCTGCACAGGATATCGCAGGCCGATCTCATCGACCGAGCCATGCTACCGTTGCAGAACACCCAGTATCGTTCAGGCATGGCGGTGAAGTCGCGGTGACAGCTCAACGGCGCAAAATCGAACGCAGCCGCATTGCACGCCGGGTGCTTCTCGGTGCCTTGCTCGCCGCGGTCGCGATCTACTACCTCGTGCGCGAGATGGGCCTCGACGGGGACGTGATCCTCGACTATCTGCTCGGCAGCATGTTGCTGGTCGGTGCGGTGATCGTGCTGGCGCTCGCGGCGGCGGCGCTCATGCGTCTCTTCCGCAAACCTTGACGTATGCGGAGCTACGGCAGACTGGCGAAGAACCGGTCGAGTCGCGGCGCCCAGTGGTTGTCGTAGTCGAGCGAGAACGCGATGCCCATGGCACGCCCGAGGATCCGGTCGCGCGACACCCAGCTGATGGCGCGGTAGTCGCCGCTGTCGTCGCGGTTGTCGCCGAGCACCAGAAAGTGCCCATCGGGGACACGGGTCGGTGGGAAGGTACTGTAGCTGCGCGATCTCGGATGGCGGTTCAGCATCACGAGGTGACTCATCTCGCCGACGGTTTCATGGAAGAACACGTACTGCTGCTTGTCTTCGACGGGGAGCGCGGCAATCTCGTCCTCGGTGAGGGCCGAGTATCGCGCCGTCTCGCCGTTGACGATCAGTGTGTTGTCGCGCAATTCGACCACGTCGCCCGGCAGGCCAATGACACGCTTCACGAACAGCCGCTCGTCAACCGGGGATGGGAAGGTCACCACGTCGCCACGCTCGGGTGCACCCCACACTGCAATGCGCGTCAGCGTGAACGGTACGCGCAGGTCGTAGGCGATTTTGTCCACCACGATGCGGTCGCCGACCAGAATCGAGGGCTTCATGCTGCCGGAAGGCACCTGGTTCCAGTCGGCAATCGCGGATCGAAACACCAGCATGATGGCGACGAACACCACGAAGCCCCGCCAGTCGAGCCAGATCTTCATGAGTCGTGAAGGTTCAGTCGTATCGGTCATGCTTCGGCATTTCTCGAATGCGGCGGCCGAAAGTGCCCGGCGCGCGGGGCCGTATCCAACAGTACCCGACCGGGGAATTCAAGCAACGGACGTGATCGAAGCCTGTGATGGTGGTCGCGAAGCGCATGCGGCGGGCGATCATGCGGAGACTTCCCGCTCGAGGCGCGCGCGGAGGTCCTCCATCTCGGCCTGGTGATCGGGGCTCGCCCACAGCCGATAGTTGCCCGCGGCGTAGGCCTGCGCGTTTCGAAAGTAGCTCCAGGCATTCAGGCGATTCGCGACGAAGTTGTTGCGTGTGGCTATCACCCGCGCAGGCACGCCCGCGACCACCGAGTTGGCCGGAATGCGAGTGCCCTCGATGAGGATGCTGTGGCCCGCGACGATCGAGTTGTCACCGACCTCGACACCGTCCATCAGGGTCGCGTTGATGCCGATCAGGCAGTTGTCCCCGACGCGTGCGCCGTGCACGGTCGCATGATGGGCGATCGAGCAATGCGCGCCGACGATGCTCGCCGTGCCGGCCCCGAAGTGCACCATCGCGTGGTCCTGAACGTTGCTGAATTCGCCGATCTCGATGAACGACGCTTCCGAGCGCATGACGACTTTCGGCCACACGCTCGAGCCTTTCGCCAGCCGAATGTCTCCGTAGAGTTCCGCGCTGGGCGCGATCCAGGCGGGTCCTTCCTCAGACATGTCTGCGTCCTCTGATGAGATCGAACAGCTGGCGCAGGCGCGGCGGCTGTCCCGTCATGAGAATGCCCGTTTCGAACACGCGAGCCGCGATACGCAGCGCCACGACGATCGAAACGACCATCAGCAACGTTGTGCCCGCGTACGTGATCCAACCGGGTGGGAATGCAGCGCGATTCATCATCACGAAGGGGGTGAAAGGCGGGAACCACGACAGTGCGGCGGCGAGCCAACCGTTGGGATCGCGACCGATCGGTACCATCACCAGCAGCGGCACGACTAGGCATAGCTGCACGGGCATCATCAGGTTCTGTGCTTCTTTGAGATTGTTTGCAAGCGAGCCGATGGCGCACAGGATGGCGGCGTAGAAGAGATAGCCAAGGGCGAAGTAAACGGCGAACGATGCGAGATAGATCGGATTCCTCACCAGTGCCGCGAGGTCGATCGGCAGCGAAATGCCCAGCATATGCGGCACGCCGATGATCAAAGCTCCCATGAGGACGATCCATGTTGAAACGATCGTGAGACCGGTCGCTGCGATCCCCAGGATCTTGCCGGCCATGAGATCGATCGGGGCGATGGCCGAGAGCAGCACTTCGACGAGCTTGTTGGACTTCTCCTCGACGGTGTTGGTGAGCAGCATCTGTGTGATCGCGAAGATCGAAATCCACAGGAGGTACACGAATGCCACCGGCGCCCACTGAACGATCGTGTCCTTGAGGCCGGCCTCGCTCTCGCCACCCCGTTCGTCCAGATGAATCGAAGTGAATGCCACCGGCGCCTGAATCCACTGAGCGACACCGGCGTCTATGTTCTCCTCGCGGATGCGTCGATCGCGAATGACGTCGGTGATCCATCGTTCGTACCAGCGCTTCAGTTCGGGGCTGGTGAGTTTCCTGGTTACGTAGGTCGCGTCACCCGTAGCTGCGACGGGGTCCTCGGGAATCACGAAGTAGCCCAGCAGCTGTTCATTCTCGAGCAGCGCGTTGAGATGGCCCCGATCGGTTGCCCCGACGTCGACGTACTGAAAACGGGCAGTCGATACGACCCGTGCGATCTCGGCGAAGGCGGGCATGTCGTCGCGCCACCACAGGGCAAGGCGCTGCGGCAGTTCGTCGGCCGCAGCGTCAGCACCTTCGGTTTGCAGCACGGCGGCAACCCAGGCGCGGATGGTCGATTCGCGGTCGCCGTCGGCGCCGAGCCGCGCTTTCAGTTCCGCGAGAACGGGTGGCAACGGTGCGGTCGTCGTCTCGACGACGTCGAGTGCGGCGTCGATGTCCTGGGCCAGAATCCGTGCCTGCACGGCGCGATTCACCCAGCCGGACTGGTCGATCACGGCGTAGTGGGCCGCGTCTTCCGCAGCCGTCAGCGCAATCGGAATGGCTGCTGCGGCAGCGATCAGCAAGGGCAGCAGCGCGATGCTGATCCAGAAGCCGCGCGTGCGCACATTGTCGAGATACTCGCGGCCGGCGACCAGGGCCGCGTTGCGGAAATCAACGCGCATTGTCTGCGCGAACATTGCGGACGAATACCTCGTGCAGGCTCGCGGCGCGAGTGTCGAACCGGTGAATGGTCAGACTCTCTGCCATCGTCAGCAGCAGCCGGTTGGTGTCGGCGTCACCCGACAGAGAGAGCTCTGCATGCCTTCCTGCGTCATTGACCCGCAGTACGCCCGGCAGCTTCGCGAGTATCGAGCCGTCGCCATCGTAGTCCACGATCACCGTGCGTTCGGTAGCCTGGCGCACCTCGTCCACGGCGCCGTCGACCAGTTTGCGTCCGCGATTGATGAGCAGGATCGAATCGCAGATCTGTTCGGCCTGCTCCATGACGTGCGTCGACAGGATCACGGTCCGGTTCGCAGCCTTCTGCGCCAGAATGATTTCGCGCACGAGTTCGACGTTGACGGGGTCGAGCCCGGAAAACGGCTCGTCGAGCACGATGAGGTCGGGTGTGTGGATCAGCGTGCCGACGATCTGCACCTTCTGGCCCATCCCTTTCGACAGGCTCTCGCATTTCTGATCCTGCCACTGCGCCAGTCCGAACTGCTCCAGCAGTGCCGCGCCGGCGGCTTTCGCTGCGGCGCGCGGCATACCTTTCAGCCGGCCGAAGTAGGTGACCAGTTCGAGCACGCGCATCTTCTTGTAGAGGCCCTTCTCTTCCGGCAGATAGCCGAGGCGACGCTTGATTGCGCGTGGCTCAGTCTCGTCGAGAACGGAAAGTCGGCCGCGGTCCGGCCGCAGTATGCCGACGATCATCCGGATCGTAGTGGTCTTGCCCGCACCGTTTGCACCGAGTACGCCGTACACGCAGCCGGTGGGCACGCTCGCGCTGATGCCGTCGACGGCGGTGACGTGGGCGAAGGTCTTGGTGACCTGCTCGAGGACTACGGCGGGTGTCGCCAATGTCAGTGCGACGAATGCTTGAACTGATTCTGCGCGGCGGGATTCGCGGGCAGCTGGTGCTTTTCCTTCCACGTCTCGTAAGGCATGCCGTAGACGATTTCGCGCGCGCCTTCGTAGTCGATCGTCTCGTTGCGTTCGGCTGCCGCGGCAACGAACCACTTGGCCAGACAATTGCGACAGAAGCCGGCCAGGTTCATCAGATCGATGTTCTGGACGTCCTTACGACTGTCCAGATGAGCGAGCAGTCTGCGGAATGCAGCGGCTTCGATCTCGGTACGCTTGTCGGCGTCCATGTTGGTTTCCTCGAATGGTCGATTCTGCGAAAAGCGAATCTTAACTCGGCCGCGCATCCATCTTCATCGTCTGCCGGCGCTGTGGTTGAATGGCGCCCCCACGACGCCTTGGACGCGACCCCAGTTCGCGATCGTAGATGATGGAACTCCTGACCAGCCCCGAGATCTGGATGGCGTTTGCGACGCTGACGCTGCTCGAGGTCGTGCTCGGCATCGACAACATCATCTTCATCTCCGTGCTCACCGATCGTCTGCCGCCCGAACAACGGCCGCGTGCGCGCTTCATCGGCCTGGCGCTCGCGATGGGCATGCGAATACTGCTGCTGCTTTCGATCACCTGGGTGATGGGGCTGACGGCGGATCTGTTCACCGTGCTGGGCGAAGGAATTTCCGGCCGCGATCTCATTCTCGTCACGGGCGGGGCATTCTTGATCTTCAAGTCCACCGTGGAGGTTCACAACAGCCTCGAAGGTGACGAAGAGCATCACGGCGGCAAGGTGGGAGCCAGCTTCACGGGCGTGCTGGTGCAGATCGCGGTCGTCGACATGGTCTTCTCCCTCGATTCTGTGATCACGGCGGTCGGACTCGTGCAGCACATCGAAGTGATGGTCGCGGCGATCGTGATTTCGGTGCTGATCATGATGCTGGCGGCCGGCCCGATTGCCCGCTTCGTGGAGAACCATCCCACCATCAAGATCCTGGCGCTCGCTTTCCTGTTGTTGATCGGCGTCACACTGGTTGCCGAAGGCTTCGAGGTACACGTGCCGAAGGGGTACATCTACTTCGCGATGGCGTTCTCGTTCGGCGTCGAAGTGTTGAACATCCGTATGCGGCGTGGCCGCAGGGCGGCGCAGCCACGCCCGGTCAAGTTGCGTCAGGCGCAGCTGGCCGATCTGATGGGAGAAGCCCGATAGACACGCAGATGCCGCTACTGCAGATCGCCGCCGCGTCGCACCTCGGCCGGGTCCGGGGCAACAACGAGGACTGTGTCGAGCACGACGCAGGGCTTGGAATTGCCGTGCTCGCGGACGGCATGGGCGGCCTCAACGCGGGTGAAGTCGCCAGCACCGAAGCGGTCGCGGCGGTGATGCGACACGTGCGTCGCTGCGCAGAACGGCTGACGACGGATCCCGAGGGCGTCCTCGACGAAGCCGTGCAGATTGCCAACCGCGCGGTACACGAACTCGCGTCTTCGCGGCGCGACTATGCGGGGATGGGCACGACCCTCGTGGCCGTCTTCGTCGCCGAAACCGAGATGGTGGCTGCGCACGTCGGAGACTCCCGCGCCTATCACTACGGCGACGGCGTGCTGACCCGAGTCACCACGGACCACAGCCTGGTGCAGCACCTGGTCGCCACCGGGGTGTTGTCCGCCGAGCAGGCCAGGCGGGCGCCCAACCGCAACATCGTGACGCGGGCATTGGGTGTGTCCGAAGACATCGAGTGCGATTTGAATCGGTTCGAGCTGCACCCCGGCGACATGGTGCTGCTATGCAGCGACGGTCTCTCCGACATGCTGGACGACAGCGCCATCGCCGCCATCTGCGCGGCGCACGATTCGCCGGCAGCGCGCGTACATGCCCTCGTCGCCGCAGCGCTGGAGGCTGGTGGACTCGACAACGTGTCCGTGGTTGCGGTCGAGCGCTGAGCGTTAGAATCGCCCCATGACGACCGCCACTACGATCCGCAGCAAACTCACGACGCGCTTTGCGCCGACCCACCTCGAGGTTACGAACGAAAGCGGCAACCACAACGTGCCCGCCGGTTCGGAAACGCATTTCAAGGTCGTCCTGGTCAGCGACACCTTCGCGGGTCAGCGCCTGATCGCCCGGCATCGTCTGGTCAACGAGACCTTGGCCGGTGAACTCGCGGCGGGCGTGCATGCGCTCGCGATCCACACCTACACGGTGGATGAGTGGCGCACGCGAAACGCGAGCGCGCCCCTATCGCCCGACTGTGAAGGAGGGGGTAAGTCGTGACGCAGGTGATGACTTTCTATCGCTTCTTCAGGGTCGCGGCCGCCGAGGCGCTGGCGGAGACGGTGCGCGGCGCCGCGGAAGCGGCGAACCTGTGCGGAACCGTGCTGATCGCGACAGAGGGCATCAACGGTACGCTGGCCGGCACACCGACGGGGTTGATGGCGTTCGAGACGACGCTGCGGGCGATCCCAGGACTCGGGGATCTGCCGGTCAGGCTTTCCGCCGCCGACCCGGACAACCCCGTGTTCCATCGGCTCAAGGTCAAGGTCAAAGACGAAATCGTCGCGCTGCGCCAGCCGGACATCGATCCCGGCAGGGCGACCGGCCACCACGTCGACGCGAAGCAGTGGAATGCACTCCTGGCGGCGGATGACGTGGTGGTGATCGATACGCGCAACGACTACGAAGTGGGTGTCGGGACGTTCCCGGGCGCCATCAATCCCGGCACGCGGTCCTTTCGGGAGTTCCCCGCCTGGGCCGATGCCAACCTCGATCCGCAACGCGACCGCCGGATCGCGATGTTCTGCACGGGCGGTATCCGCTGCGAAAAGGCCAGTGCCTACCTGCTCGCGCGTGGCTTCGAAGCCGTGTATCAGCTCGACGGTGGCGTTCTGCACTATCTGGAAACGGTGGACTCCGACAACCGGTGGCGCGGCGAGTGCTTCGTCTTCGATCAGCGCGTGGCGGTGACCGATGCGCTGGAGCAGGGCGAGTTCGTGCAATGCCACGCGTGCCGGGCGGCGTTGGATACCAGGGCCCTCGAATCACCGGACTATGTCGAAGGGGTGAGCTGCCCGAACTGTGTCGCGTCGGTTTCGGCGCAGCGTCGAGTCGGATTCGCCGAGCGGATCCGGCAGGAGCGCATAGCGGCCGCGCGTGGCGGGCGCCACGTCGGTGCCACGATGCCGTCGAGGGGAAGGCGCTGAATCAGAGCGGCGTGCTGGTGGCG
>JBFKCZ010000100.1:0-7939 GCA_041620035.1 Pseudomonadales bacterium | reverse complement strand
GCCCGGTGCGCAACACCAGGGCGAGCAGTTCCGGGTCCGACAGCGCGTCGGGACCACGGTCGAGCAGCCGGCGGCGGGGCCGCTGCGCTTCCGGCCATAGCGTGATGGGCATTTCGTTCCTGACGATTCGGGGCAGCCGGGGTTAGTGCCTCCTCGCGCGCGGTGCTATCGTAGCCGCCTCGAGGAGACCCATTGCGAGGCCATCGATGGCGCTCGAAGGCAAGCGCATCCTACTTGGTGTCAGCGGCGGAATCGCTGCGTACAAGACGCCTGCGCTCGTGCGACAACTCTCTACCGCAGGCGCCGTGGTACAGGTGGTCATGACCCGCGCCGCGCATCACTTCGTCACCGCGACGAGCCTGCAGGCCGTTTCGGGACGCCCCGTGCGCGACGACCTCTGGGACTCCGCCGCCGAGAACTCCATGGGGCACATCGAGCTCGCGCGCTGGCCCGATCTGGTGGTCATCGCACCGGCGACCGCAAACCTCCTCGCCAAACTCGCAACCGGCACGGCGGACGATCTCCTGTCCACCCTGGTGCTGGCCAGTGCGAGTCCGCTCGTGGTGGTTCCGGCAATGAACCACAAGATGTGGCTTCACCCCGCGACCCAGCGCAACGTCGCCCGGCTCGCAGCCGACGGCGCGACCGTTCTCGACCCCGGCATCGGCGATCAGGCCTGCGGCGAAGTGGGTCCCGGCCGAATGCCCGAACCGGAGGAGATCGTGGCGTACTGCACGACGCGTTTCGCACCGCGCCGCCTTCGCGGTATTCGCGCCGTCGTCACGGCGGGGCCAACGCGCGAACCGATCGACCCGGTGCGTTACATCACCAACCACAGCTCCGGCAAGCAGGGCTACGCGATGGCCGCTTCTCTCGCGCGCGCAGGCGCACACGTCACGCTCGTGAGTGGCCCGGTGAGCCTGCAACCCCCCGCGGGCGTCGAGGTGGTTCGTGTCACGACCGCAATCGAGATGCGCGACGCGGTGCTCGCCCGCAGCAGCGACCTCGACGTGTTCGTCGGTGTTGCAGCCGTTGCCGACTACCGACCCCAATCGTCGGCGCCACAGAAGCTCAAGAAGTCGCCGGGAAAGGATGCGCCTGCGATTGTCCTCACGGAGAACCCCGACATCATCGCGACGGTGGCCGATCTGCCGAAGCGCCCGTTCGTGGTCGGGTTCGCGGCGGAGACGACGAATGTCGTCGAGCACGCACGCGAGAAACTCGTGCGCAAGCGCCTCGACATGATTGCGGTGAACGACGTCTCCGACCGCAGCATCGGGTTCGAGAGCGACAGCAATGCGGTGACGCTGCTCACCGCCTCGACCTGCGAACGGTTCGAGCGTGCGACGAAGAGCGACATCGCCGATGCGATCGTAGATCGGATCTGTGTTGCGTTGCGCGCCGACACGCGGCTAGCCACATGACGCATCCCGCAATACCATCGGCCGCAATCCCGGCCGGAAAGCGATCAGACCGTGGCACGTAGTTCAACCGAACAGGAAGAGTCGGTCGAAGACGGCGAACTCACGACCAGCGAGCGGACAAAGGGGCGCAAGCTCACCTCAGGGCTTTGGACTTATCCGCTGATCGCGATAGGCGCATCGTCCGTCGGTCTGATCGTTGCGTTCGTGCTCGTCTGGTTCGCACTGGCGAATCCCGCGAACGAGCGCCATGAAGGGCAACTGCGTGCTGCGCACGCCCAGATGTTCGCAGCGTATTTCAACGTCCGATTCGCCGCGCTGCGCCGTCAACTCGATACCGTCGCGACCGCGCCGGAAGTCATTAACGCGCTCAACTCCTTCGACGCGGCCGTAATACAGGCCTCGGGCGAGCGATTGACCAAACTCGTGCCCAACGCGTTGCGCGTCGATGTCATTCCAAAGGGAAAGGCGGCCGTCGACCTGAGTTCGGCCACGCCGATCTCGTTCGCCGCCCTCGACGTGATAAAGCGTGCCGAAACCCAGGAATTCGTCGGCCCGGAGTCGTCGCTGGTGAACCAGTTGCCTGTGTTCTACGTGGCGCGACCGGTGACCGATCAGCGTGGCGTGATCGGCGTTCTGTTCGCCGCCATCTCACTCGACTATTTCGTCCTGCCGCTGCGCGCCCTGCCGGACAGCCTTGGCTTCGTCACAGTCGATCAGCAGTTCGAAGGCACGGCGCCGCGGGTGGTGCTGCAGTACGGCACCGACCTCGGCAACGTTCCGCCAATCCGCACCCGGCTCGATGCCGCGAACTGGCATGCGAGCTTCAAGCCGAATCCCACGGCTGTCCCCGCGGTCGCGAGCCCGACTGCTTTGTTGACGCCATTCCTCGTCGCGGTAGCGCTCATGCTGGCGGGTGTGTATCTCTGCGCGACGCGCTTGTTCTCGGCCATGGACAAAGACGCAACCCAGCTCATCGACTATGTCACGCGCGTGGTCCGGGGTCGCGCGTCCGGCAACATCGAGCGATACAACCTCTCGATGTTCCAGCAGATCGCGGCCGCCGCGGGGCGCTTCGCGCGTCGCGTTCCGAGGGATCGAAGCGCCAACCCGGTGCCACGCGCCGAACCTCCGAAGACGACTGCGACCAAGGCCAAGCTCAAGACCGCAAACAAGACCGCACCGAAGCCGGAGATCGACGAGGGCGACGCAGACGACTTCCTCGACGTGCGCTCGAACGTCAAAGACGACAACTTCGGCATCGAGGTGTCCGAGCAGGTCTCGCCCACCGACCTCGGGCTCGAGTTCGACCCGCTGGTGTTCCGCGCCTACGACATCCGCGGCATTGTCGGAAAGACGCTGAGCCCCGATCTCGTCTATTGGATCGGGCGTGCGTTTGCCGCCGAGTCACGTGCCGAATCGCGCACCCGGGTCGTCATCGGTCGTGACGGTCGCCATTCGAGCGAGGGACTCGCTGAAGCGCTCACGCGCGGCCTGCGCGAAGGCGGGGTCGACGTGATGGACGTCGGTCTGGTGCCGACGCCGCTCCTGTACTACGCAACTCACGCGCTGGACACCGGAACCGGCGTCATGATCACCGGCTCGCACAATCCGCCGGAATACAACGGCCTGAAGATGATGATCGCTGGCGTCACACTCGCCGAGGGCCGCATTCAACGGCTGCGCGAGCGCATCGAGAAGAACGAGTTGAGCCAGGGCGAGGGTGACGTCGAGGTGGTGGACATCGTCGACCACTATCTCGATCGAATCATCTCCGACGTGGCTGTGGCGCAGCCGCTGAAAGTCGTGATCGATGCGGGCAACGGTGTGGCTGGCGCGATCGCGCCGCGCTTGATGAGCGAACTCGGCTGCGAAGTAGTGCCCCTCTATTGCGATGTCGACGGCGACTTCCCCAATCACCACCCCGATCCCGCGGAACCGGCCAACCTCGAAGATCTGATCACGGTGGTGAAGGCTGAGAAGGCCGACATCGGCCTTGCGTTCGACGGCGACGGGGATCGACTGGGTGTCGTCACGAACACGGGCGAAATCGTCTGGCCCGACAAGCTGCTGATGCTCTTCAGCCGCGACATCGTTGGGCGCAACCCCGGCGCCGACATCATTTACGACGTGAAGTGCAGCCGGCACTTGAATTCGATCATCAGCGAGTACGGCGGCCGCCCCATCATGTGGAAGACCGGACACTCCCACATGAAAGCGAAGTTGAAGGAGACCGGCGCTCTGCTCGCCGGCGAGTTCAGCGGGCACGTGTGTTTCGGGGAGCGCTGGTTCGGGTTCGACGATGCCCTCTACACCGCGGCGCGCCTGCTCGAGATTCTTGGCGCGGAGTCTCAGAGCGCCGACCGTATCTTCGCGGAGTTCCCCGTAACGTTCAGCACACCCGAGATCAAGATTCAGACGACCGAAACGCGGAAGTTCGAAGTGCTCGAACTGCTGGCCAAACAGGGTAAGTTCGGCGAAGGCACGCTGACCACGATCGACGGCATTCGCGTCGACTACACCGACGGCTTCGGGTTGATCCGCGCATCCAACACGAGCCCCGTGCTGACGCTGCGCTTCGAAGCGGACGGACAGTCCGTATTGGACCGGATCCAGCGCGTGTTCCGGGAGCAGCTCGCCAGCATCGACCCGAACCTCAAGTTTTGAGCACGCCAATGTCTACGCCGGAAAGGCCCATCTCGGACGCGCAAGCGGCGAATGTCGCCAAGGTACTCACCGAGTCGCTGCCCTATATCCGCAAGTTTCACGGCTCGACGATCGTCGTGAAGTACGGCGGCAACGCCATGATCACCGATGCGCTGACCCAGACGTTCGCTCGCGACATCGTGCTCATGAAGCTGGTCGGCATGAATCCCATCGTGGTTCATGGTGGCGGGCCGCAGATCGGCGAACTGCTCGACAAGCTCAACATTCCCACGCGCTTCGTCGACGGGATGCGTGTCACCGATGCTGCCACGATGGACGTCGTCGAGATGGTGCTCGGCGGCCTCGTGAATCAGGACATCGTTTCCCTGATCAACGCCGTGGGCGGTCGCGCAGTGGGAATCACCGGGAAGGACGGCCAGCTCATCCAGGCGCGCAAGCTCACCATCCAGCGTGAGTCACCGGAACTGCGCGCACCGGAGATCATCGACATCGGCCACGTGGGCGAAGTGGAGCGCGTGGATCGCGCCGTGCTGGACACGCTGATCGCCAGCGGATTCATACCCGTGATCGCCCCGATCGGGGTCGGCGTAAACGGCGAGTCGTACAACATCAACGCCGATCTCGTCGCCGGCAAGATCGCCGAGTACCTCAGCGCGGAAAAGCTGATGCTGCTCACCAACACCACGGGCCTCCTGGACAAGAGCGGCCGCACCCTCACCGGGCTCACGCCGGCCGAGGTTGCAACGCTGGTCGCCGACGGCACCATCAGCGGCGGCATGCTGCCGAAGGTTCGATGCGCCGTGGAAGCGGTCGAGGCGGGCGTGCACAGCGCGCACATCATCGACGGCCGCATTCCGCATGCGGTGCTGCTCGAGGTGTTCACCGACAGCGGCGTCGGCACGCTCATCCATCGGGACGACGCGTGAGCCGCGGCGATCGACGCGCGGAAATTCTGCAGGCCTTCGCGCTGATGCTGGAGGCATCTCCGGGATCGCGCATCACCACGGCCGCACTTGCCAAACAGGTTGGCGTCTCGGAGGCGGCCTTGTACCGCCACTTCCCGAGCAAGGCCAAGATGATCGAAGGGCTCATCGAGTTCATCGAAACCAGCATCTTCACCCGCATCAGCCGCGTGCTCGACGAAGAGGCAACCGCCGCGGGGCGTTGCCGCGATCTGCTATGGCTGTTGCTCTCCTTCGCCGAGCGGAATCCGGGGGTGGCGCGCCTCCTGTCGGGCGATGCGTTGCAGGGTGAATCGGATCGCCTGCGGGTGCGCATCCGGCAGTTCTTCGACCGCGTGGAGACTCAGATCAGGCAGATCCTGCGGGAGGGGGCTGCGCGTGGCGAACTCTCCGAGCATCTTGCCGCCGCGACCCTGGCCAATCTCTTACTGGCGGCGGCCGAAGGCCGCATCAATCAGTTCGTGCGCAGTGAGTTCAAGCAGAAGCCCACCGGCGACTGGGCGAATCAGTGGTCGTTGCTGGCCGGGGCGGTGTTTTTGTCCGGGGGGGTGGCGTCCGCCTGAGCCGACGGTGGCGGCGGCTCCGGGATGCCGAGCAACTCGCGTACCCGCTTGAGATCCCGCGCGAAGCTCTCCCTGACCTGGGTCTGTTCCAGGCGCCGGCCCTCGATCGCCTTTTCGCGTTCCTTGATCTGGCTCTCGATGATCTTGAGGTTTTCGTAGATTTCCGGGGATGGCGGCTGCCCGGCGCGTTCGCGCTCGGCACCCTGGGACTCCAGATCGGCCTTCTTGTGGATGTATGTCTCGAAATCGGCCCGAATCCGGGCGATTTCGCCCTCGATCGACTGCAGCTTCCGGTCGCGGGCGGCCTCGACGTCGGCGGGTGATGCATACAGTTTCAGGAGCTCTTCGTCGGCGCGCCGGCGCTGATTGTTCGCTTCATCGCGTTTGCGACGGGCCTCTTCCTCGGCACGCCGGGCGACCAGTTCGGTTTTCGACGGCACGACCCGGATGACCCGACCATCGTCGCCGACCACCTGATAGCCGTTGTCGACCAGGTGCGGCGGAATGGCATTCGAATAGACGGTGACGCCCTGCTCATCGCGGAAGCGGTAGCGCTCACCGGCCGCCGCATCCGCTACCAGAACCGCAAGGGCCGCCAACAATGAGAGCGCGCGTAGGTTCATGACTGAATGAGACAGTGCCGTTCTTGATACGTGCGAATCGCCGCCAGAGAATCCGCGTCCACCCCCGAAGTGTCAAGGAACTCGATCACGTCCCCGAGGCCGACGATGCTCTCGACCCGGGCGCCGAGGCCCGCCGCCATTGACTGCACCGCGGTACGGCCGTCCGCGCCAATTTCGCAGCGATCCAGGGCGACCAGGACCCCGGCGACGGTTCCACCGGCCGCGCGCACGATGTTCGCAGCCTCGGATACCGCCGTCCCGGCGGTCATGACGTCGTCGACAATGAGCACTCGACCTCGCAGGGGGTGTCCCACGAGATTGCCGCCCTCGCCGTGAGCCTTCGCCTCCTTGCGGTTGAACGTGACGCCGACATCGATACCGTGCACCTGGTGCAGCGCAACCCCGGCCGCCACCGCGATGGGAATTCCCTTGTAGGCCGGGCCGAACAGCACGTCCGGCTTGAGATCATGGGCGACGATGGCATCTGCATAGGCCCGCCCCAGCACGGCGAGACCCGCCCCGTCGGCGATGGCACCGAGATTGAAGAAATACGGGCTTTTGCGCCCGGACTTCAGCGTGAAGTCGCCAAACGCCAGCACCTTGTGGGCGATCATGAGGCGCACGAATTCCTGGCGGTCGATCATCGCGGCGCCGCCAGTGCCTGCCGCTGCAGCGCGAACAACTCGGTCGCCCCCTGGTGGCCGAGTGCCAGCATTGCGCTCAATTCGCGGCCATCGAACGGCGCGGCCTCGGCCGTGCCCTGAATTTCGATGAAGGCGTCGGGCTCGACGATCACGAGATTCATGTCCGTGTCGGCGGCCGAGTCCTCCGCGTAGTCGAGATCGAGCACCGCGTGGCCCTTCCAGATACCCACCGACACCGATGCAACCATCTGCTTCATCGCACCGCGGGCGCCTGCATCCGGCAGCGAGGCAATCGCGTCCGCCAGCGCCACACAGCCACCCGTGATCGAGGCCGTGCGCGTGCCACCGTCTGCCTGAATGACGTCGCAGTCGATGCGGATCGTGCGCTCGCCGAGCACCCGCATGTCGACGGCCGCACGCAATGCGCGGCCCACCAGCCGCTGTATCTCGACCGTGCGCCCCTGTTGTTTGCCGCGCGCTGCTTCGCGATCGTTTCGCGTGTGTGTCGCCCCGGGCAACATGCCGTACTCCGCCGTCACCCAGCCGCGCCCCTGGCCGCGCATGAACGGCGGCACGTTGTTCTCGACACTCGCGGTGCAGATGACGCGCGTGTCGCCGAACTCCACCAATACCGAACCCGCGGAATGCTTGGTGAAGCCGCGTGTGAATCTCACGGGCCGCATTTCGTCTGCGCCGCGGCCGCTGGGTCTTCGATTGGTCATGAATCCTCCGTAGGCCGCGCATTATACGCACCGGAGGCGCATGGCCCTTGGGGTAGAATGCGGCCCGTTTTCCGCATCGAGGCTTCGATGATCTTCAGCATGACCGCTTTCGCGCGGGACGAACGCCACTTCGACGGCGGTGCCGTCGCCTGGGAGATCCGCTCGGTCAATCATCGCTACCTGGAAGTGCAGTTTCGCCTGCCCGAGCCGTTGCGCGATCTGGAGTCGCCCCTGCGTGAACTCGCGCGCGCGCGTCTGAAGCGAGGCAAGGTCGATTGCACCGCGCGCATCACGAAAGCCGTGGCTGCAGTGCCGATGGAAATCGATCGCGCGGTGC
>JBFKCZ010000099.1:0-7946 GCA_041620035.1 Pseudomonadales bacterium | reverse complement strand
CGTCGGCGCTCGGACCATGACCGTGTCACAGGCGACGGCGTCGATCGCGTGGCCGAGGGCGCTGCCGCCGAGGTCGTCGTCGAGGCGGCTCATGCCCAGCAGCAGGCACTCGCACCGGTACGCGCGGGCGACGCGCACGATCTCCGGCCACGGTCGGGGCGCGATGGTCGTGAGGAGCTCCGGGGTCAGCCCGCGCTCGAGCGACGCCCCGAGCGCCTCCCGCAGCACCCCCTCGGCGCTTGCCCCGTAGCCGATCAATGCGCTGCGCGCCGAGTCGATGAGATGTTCGGACTCGAGATAGCGCGCGAGATCGGTAGTGATGAACTGGATGATGGCATCGGGTCGTGCGTCCAGTGCTTCGGAGTGCACCCCAACGACGATGGCCGGTGGGATCTCACCCCGAGCCGCCAGGTGGCGGGCGGTGGACGCGACCAGGCCGAAGGTCGTTGCACCGTCGAGGGCGAAGATGACAGGCAGGTCGTCGGACTCCGACGTCGTCGGTCGGGAGATTTCGATGAGCAGCGTTGCGTCGAGTCGCGCCGCCCTGAACAGGAGGGCGCGCGTCTCCACGACTGCATCGGTGGGAAGCTCGGAACGAGGCGGCGCCGCGGGCATGCCCGCGCAACCGGCGAGCAGACAGACGATGACGGTGAGAGCGGTGTGCTTCAACTCAGGGGAGCCCCGATTCTCGTGCCGGGGTTGACTGTAGCAGGTTCGGGCAGCGAGAAAGCGTGGCTGCGCTGGAGGTGTAGAATCCCGGCATGGCAGCCATGGAAAAGCCCACCGACTTTCTGTCGCGCGCCGAGATCGGCGAGCTGCGGCAGTTGTCGCCCCTTCGATCGACCTGGCTGATCGTTCACTGCTGGGGCGTGATCTTCGCCGTGTGGGCCGTAGCCGTGGTTTGGACCCACCCCCTCGTGATTGCGTTGGCGATTCCCGTGATCGGTGGCCGTCAGCTCGGACTCGGCATTCTGGGCCACGATGGCGCGCACCACCTGTTGTATCGCAACCGCCGGCTCAACGACTGGGTGTGCGAGTGGCTGTTCAACAGGCCGCTCCTGGGCGCATCCATCGTTCCGTACCGGAACTATCACTTGAACCATCACCGCTTCACGCAGCAGCCCAACGACCCGGACATCGGTTTGTCGGCGCCGTTTCCCATCACGCGCGCGAGCTTCTGGCGGAAGGTGGTTCGCGATCTCACCGGCCAGACCGGGTTGAAGCAGCAGACCGCGATCGTGCGTAACGGCTTTGGGCCTGCCGGGGCGCCGTGGTCGACGCGGATCCGCAATGGCGCGCGGCGCTTTGGTGGCAACGTCGCGATCAACGCAGCATTCCTTGCGGTTTTCATCGCCGTTGGGCACTGGTACCTGTACTTCCTGCTGTGGCTACTGCCCGACCTCACGTGGCGCATGCTGATCAGCCGCATCCGCAACATCGGCGAGCACGGCGCGGTGCCGGACAACGACGATCGCCTCCGCAACACGCGCACTACGCGGGCGAACTGGCTCGAGCGCGCGCTCGTGGCGCCGTACTTCGTCAACTATCACCTCGAGCATCACCTCTTGGTGTCGTGTCCGTGCTATCGACTGCCGAAGATGCACCGGCTGCTCATCGACAGGGGGTACGGGCCGCGCATGGAACTGAAGTCGGGCTACGTCGCGATGCTGCGGCACGCGACATCGAGACCAGCGGCGGCCGCCGCCGTCTGAGTCATGATCCGGTCACCCCAGACGTGGATGACGATACTCGTCGCGTGTTGTCTCACCTCGGCCTGCGCTCCCGATGAACCGGATCTCCGGGGCATACACGATCGCGAAGCGATTCGGCTGCTGCATTGGCGCTTCGAGAATTTCGACTCGCTGCCGCGCAAGGGGCTGGGGCCGGAAAGCTATCGTCGCGTTGCCGAGGGCTTCGCGTCGGAGCTGGGGGTCGCACCGCAGTGGCGCATGGTCGATCGCTTCGATGAACTGATCCCGCGGCTGCTCGATGGTGAAGGCGATGTCGTCGTTGCGAATCTCATGGTGTCGGAGGCCCGCGCCGCACACGTCGCGTTCACGGTTCCTTTGTTTCAGGTATCGGAGTGGGTCCTTGCGCGTAAAGGCGCGGTGCGCATTTCGAATCCCGCCGACTTTTCGGGTCTGACGTTCGGTAGCGTGCTGCGCAGTGCGGCGCGGGAGACGACGCGCTCGCTCGCAGGCGTCGATGAGAGCCGAATGCTCGATCTGCCGGCGGGGACGAGACCGGAAGGACTCATGGCGCAGCTGGCCGGCGGGGCGTTCGACGCGATCGTACTGGACGATGGCACTGCAGCAGCGTTGCTCGAGACGTACGATGGCATCGAACGCGTGTACACGTTGCCCCAGAAACGCAACGTCGCCTGGGCCGTACGGCCCGACAGTCCCGGGCTGCTGGCGACCTTGAACGACTACATCACGCAGCACCACCTTGCCGGCGAACGCCGCCAGGTCGATCCGCAGGACTGGGCAGGCATACGCGAGCGTGGCCGGTTACGAATGCTCACGGTCGATGGCCCAGTCTCGTACTACCTCTGGCGCGGTGAGCTCATGGGTTTCGACTACGAACTCATGAAGCGCTTCGCGCGGGCGCACAAGCTGCAGCTCGAAGTGGTCCTGGCCCGATCCGCGGATGATCTCGTGCCCTGGCTGCTCGCCGGCCGCGGTGACGTGGTCGCGGCGTCCGTGACCATCACCCCCGAGCGCGAACGCCAGGGCATTCGATTCAGTCGCCCGTACCTCGAGGTCGATGAGGTGCTCCTGTCGCGCCGCTCGGCGCCGGAGATTGCCGATGTGTCGCAGCTCGCAGGTCGAACCGTGACCGTCAATCCGCTCAGCGTGTACGGCGAAACCCTGGCGGCCATCGCCCGCGAGCACGCCATCGAGATCGACATCGAAACCAGCGACGCGCCGACGGAAGAGCTGATCGAGCGGCTGATCGAGGGGCAGGTGGAGTTGACCGTCGCCGACAGTCACGTCGCGGCCGTGGAGGCACAGTATCGGAGCGACCTGCGCGTCGGCCCGACGCTGAAGCAGGGCGCCGGGGTGGGCTGGGCGGTGAAGGCCGAACATACGGAGTTGCTCGATGCATTGAACGACTTCATTCGCCGGGAGTACCGCCGGGACGCGTATGGCGCACTGCACGCCAAGTACTTCCGGAACGAACGGCGTATGAGCGAATGGCGGGAGCATCGACTCGACGATGGCAGGCTGTCTCCCTACGACGACATTGTCAGGCCGATCGCCGCGCGGCATAAGTTCGACTGGCGCCTCATCGTTGCCCAGATCTATGAAGAGAGCGAGTTCGATCCGATGGTGCGATCGCGCTCTGGAGCGCGCGGCCTGATGCAGATCGTGCCGACGACCGCCGTGGAACTGGGTGTCGACCCGGCGGACCTCGTCGATCCCACCATCGCCGTGGATGCGGGCGTGCGCTACATGGCCTGGGTGCGCAGCCGGTTTCCGGATACGCTTCCGCTCGCCGATCGGCAGTGGTTCACGCTCGCCGCATACAACGCGGGTCCCGGTCACGTTCAGGACGCCAGAATTCTGGCGCGCCGGCAGGGTTGGGACGGCAATCAATGGTTCGGCTCGGTCGAGCGGGCCATGTTGCTGCTGTCGAAGCGCGAGTACGCCCGAAAGGCGCGGCATGGCTATGTGCGTGGCATCGAACCGGTGAACTACGTGGCATCCATCCGGCGCCGCTACCAGGCGTACATCGACCACAACGTCGCCCGCGACGGCGCAATCTCGCGCTAATCGTCAGCCGGTGATTCAGGGCTTCCTTCCTATACTTCGAAAAGACCCGTGCCCGAGGGCAGGCCGTGCTGTCGCTGAATCGCAAGTCAATTGGCGTACTCACCGTGTATCGGCTGATCGCCGTGGCCGCCGGATCGGCGCTGTTCTTCATCGGCGTGCTGCGGCGTGGTTTCGATCCGGAGCCCGAGTGGTCATGGCACCTGCGGTTGCTAGTGGTCGGGATGATCGGCGCGTTCCTCCTGGCCACTTTTGTCTCGGAGCGCCTGCGCGAACGGGTCGAGTACTGGGCGACGATACCGGTGTACGCGGTGGGACTGTGGTGTGTAGGGCTCGCCTACGGCACGGGCTACAACACCGATGCGGTGATGGCGACTCTGGTCATCATGACCGGGGCGAGTCTCCTGATGCGAAGCCGTCTCGCCCTGGCTGGCTTCCTGCTGCTCGTCGCGGGCGGTCTGATCGTTGGCGTGCACCTGGTGCCCGCACCGGCGCTGCCTGCGCTCTACTACACGCTGCTGCTGGCGATCTTCTCGCTGATCGTCTTCCTCGTACTCGGTGCGCGAATCACGACACAGGAGCGCATCGAGCGCAGCGAAGCCGTGATGTCCGCCGTGGTGCAAGGGTCAGCGGATGCGCTCGTGTTGGCGGAAGTTGCGAGCAACCGCATGTTGATGGTCAACGAACGTGCACAACAGGTGTTCGAAACCACGGACTGGAATGCGATCAGCGCCATGGTGCTGGGGTTGCTCGGCGAGAAGCACGATCGAAAGCTGAGCACATGGAACTCGCTTGCGAGCGCGCCGCAAGATTGGAGCGGAGAACATCGATTCACCACCACGAGCGGCGCCCTGCACTGGGGCGACGTGGCGGTACGCGTGCTTACGCTGCGCGGCAGCGAGGTCGTCCTCGTGCGCATCACCGACGTCACCGGCCGCAAAGCCATGGAGGAGTCGCTGCGACGCGCGAAAGATCTCGCCGAGGCCGCGGTGGTCGCACGCAGTCAATTTCTCGCGAACATGAGCCACGAGATCCGCACGCCGATGAACGGCGTGATTGGCATGACGAGCCTCTTACTCGATTCGAACCTCGACGAACAGCAGCGCGAGTTCGTGACGACGATCCGCGTCAGCGGCGATTCGCTGTTGACCATCATCAACGACATCCTCGACTTTTCGAAGATCGAAGCTGGCCGTGTCGAGCTCGAATCGCATCCCTTCGACATCGAACAATGCGTGGCGGAGAGCCTGGATCTGCTGGCAGGCCAGGCATTCGGCAAGGGGCTCGAGCTGTCGATGTACGTGGATCCCAGCGTGCCGGAGGAACTCATCGGCGACTCGATGCGGTTGCGTCAGATTCTGGTGAACCTCATCGCCAATGGTGTCAAGTTCACCGAGCGCGGTGAAGTGCACGTTCATGTGTCGAGCCGAAGCGAGGGGCCCAATCAGCGACTGACCGTGTCGGTTCGCGATACCGGAATCGGAATTCCCACGGACCGCAGGCACTTGCTGTTCAACGCGTTCTCGCAGATCGATTCGTCGACGACGCGCAAGTACGGAGGCACGGGTCTGGGTCTGTCGATTTCGAAGCGGCTCGTGGAGCTGATGGACGGAACCCTCGGCGTCGAAAGTGAAGTGGGGCGAGGTACGACGTTTACTTTCACCGTGCTGCTCGCCCGAGGCAGTCATGCCGGCGAGCGCGCAACGGAGTCGAAGTTGTTGCCGGGCAAGCGAGCACTGTGCGTCGACGACAACGCGACGAATCGCGAGGTGGTCGAGTTGACGCTGCGCGGATTCGGCATGTCCGTCGTGTGCTGTGCATCGCCGTGGGATTGCCTCGCCCGTGCCGCGGAAGCCTCCTTCGATCTGATCGTCCTCGACCACCAGATGCCGGAACTCAGCGGCGACGAGGTCGCGTCGCGTCTGCGCGATACGCTCCAGGAAAAGTGTCCTCCGCTCCTTCTGCTGACGTCCGTCGGCCGTGAGGCGGGCGACGTCGCGCCGGGTCTGTACCAGGCGACGCTGACGAAGCCCGTCAAGCGCGCGACGCTGAAGCGCGCGATCGAGCGTGTGTTGCGAGGCGTGGAACCGAGACGAGTCGTGGCGGCGCCTGCACCACCAGTCACACAGCGTGAATCGCAATCGCCGCTTCGCGTGCTGCTGGCGGAGGACAATGTAGTCAACCAGAAGGTTGCGTTGCGAATGCTGGCACGGCTCGGCTACCGGGCCGATCTCGCGGCGAACGGCATCGAAGCGCTCGCGATGTTGCGAGCGCAAACGTATGACCTCGTCTTCATGGATGTGCAGATGCCGGGCACCGACGGCATGGAGACCACGCGTGCGTTGCGTGCGCTGGAGATTCCGCAGCCATGGGTCGTGGCCATGACGGCCAATGCCCAGGAACAGGACCGCCTCGCCTGTCTCGATGCCGGCATGGACGACTATCTCGCGAAGCCCGTACGCATCGAGCAGATGGCCGATGCCATCGATCGCTACGAGTCGCATGCGGTCGAGAGTGCCGTTGCGGGTGGGCTTACAGAGCGGTTGCGTGACCGCAATCCACCGGCGCCAGGGAATCGACCCACCGCCGGATGAGTTCTACGCCCGCCTGGTGTGCCATCGTGCGCCCGATTTCCGGCATCATCGCGGCCGGATCGGTAGACACCATCCGGTAGACGAGGATCGATTCGTCCGCCCCGCCGGGCACGATGGCGAAGGCGCGGCCACCCGACCCGCGACCTGCGGCGATCGGCGGCTTGCAAACGCCGAGTGCGCGCGGATTGGTCGTGAGCCGGTCCAGGAACAGTCCCGAGGTGTCTGCCGATCCCCTGGGGTTGTGGCAGTGACCGCAGTTGATGTCGAGATACGTGCGGGCCCTGTCATCGAGATCGTCGAACGCCCCGGGCTGCCAGATGGCGTTGCGAAGCGTGCTGGGACCGGCGCGATCGAGAAGTCCAGTTGAAACCCAGCGCGCGAGTTGTGGCGCGGTGCCGTCGCGGTAGTGGTCATAGTCCTTGTCGAGATGGCGCGCGGCGATGCCGATGGGCGCGAGTTTTCCGCTCGTATGGTCCGACGCGTGACAGCTGGCGCACTCGTTTCGCGTGGGGACGAGGTAGGTGAACTCGCCATCCTGGCTTGCGAGTTTCAGCGCCTCACCCGCGATCTCGAGACGCGCATCCCGCTGATTCTCGTTCCAGACGTATGCGAGTGCATCCCAGCCATGCGGCTGATGCACCAGCAACCGCGTCTCGATGAGCCGCACGCGTGCGAGGTCGAGTCCTTCACCGGCGAAATCGCGGTTGTGGTCCTCCGTGATCGCGATTTCGTTGCCTTGCGGGCCCGACGCACGCGGATAGTAGAAGGTCTTGCTGAGCACGGTGCCCACGGGCAGGCCGAACACGTCGTCGGTTTCGAAGCGCGCCGTTGAACCGGCCGGTATCCAGATCGTGCGGAGCTTGTGGGCGTAGTCGGTGAACAGTGGCGTCGCGAGGTCGTACGGAGTCACCCCCGCGCCAAGCATCAGACGATTGCCTTTGGCGACGACCACGCCCCAGTCGGAGAGCACCGCCGGATAGGCATCCGCCGCAAATGCCTGCACCGCCCTCCGATCACCGCATGCGCCGAGGCAGGCGCACAACAACAACGAGGCGCCGAGCCGAGCGACCTCCGCCGCTGTCACGGCGACGCGATCATCTGGCGGCGATGGCGTCGGGCAGCATCACCGCGGGCAGTTTGGGCAAACTGCAGGCATAGGGGGTTTGATCCATGCTGGGCTTTGCATAGCCGTTGCCGCCGTCGGCATTGAGTACTTTGGCATCGCCATTCGCCACGCACAGGCGGAGCTCCGCGGGCAGCTTGCCGTCGACGGTGAGTGCGGGATTCATGACTCCGTCCCAGACGATGTCGGGCAGCCGGCCGTCGGCGCCGAACATCGCGGTGCGCAGCGTCTCCAGGGCTTCGCGTCCTGCCGCACTGCCGCCGCCGCTGAAGCGGTTGTCGTAGACATAGATCGACTCGGGATACGGATCGAAACTCGGCGCCTCTTCCCGCTTTCCGGAATAGGCTGCGCTGAAGTAGCTCGATACGATGACGTTGGCCGTGTTGTTGTCGGCGATGTCGTTGCCGAAGATCTCGACGCGGTCATTCGAATTGACGATCACGCCGGTGCCCGCGG
>JBFKCZ010000098.1:0-7952 GCA_041620035.1 Pseudomonadales bacterium | reverse complement strand
GGATCTCGAAGGCTTCGAGGTGGGCGGCAGCTTCACCTCGATCGACGATTCCGACGGCGACTACGATCTGAGCATCGCCTACGGCTGGAACAACGACTCCGGCAACATCCTTCTCGTCGCCGACTACGATCGCACCAGCGAGATTCGTCTGCCGGATCTGCCCTTCATGCTGGCGCGTCCACCGGGTCAGGGCGACGGGATATCGCTGGCCGCCAACCCCGGCACCTACGCCACCGTGATCAATGCGGTCGACAACAACGGCAATGGCGCCTTCGAGTCCGCCCAGCAGGGCACGGTGTTCCGCGACCTAGGCTGCGCCGAACTCGGCGCGTTCACCATCGGCGCGACCCAGTGCACCTATCCGTTCGTGCAACAGGAATCGCCGGTCAACGACCAGAACCGCTGGCACCTGTTCGGTGAAACGAACTGGGAATTCTCCGACACGCTGCGCTTCCACCTGGAAGGTCTGTACGCCTACACGCTGGTACCTCACAACCGCGTATCGGTGACGCTGTCGAGTACCCAGTTCCCGACGCCCATCGAACCATCCGCAGTACCCGGCGGTTCACCCGGCGGTGGTACGTCACCGTTCCCCGCAGTTGGGCGCGAGCTGCAGTCGCGCTTCTACGTGCCGCCGACGAATCCCGGCCTGATCGCGCTCATGACCAACGGCGGTTGCCCGTACGCCAACGCGGCGATCTGTGCCGACGCACTGGCCAATGGCGTCGTGACCTCGCAGACCGCCTGGCGTCCGCGGGCACTCGGCGGTTCGCCGCTGTTCAACAACGACACCGACATTCAGAAGTCGCGCTCCACGGCCTACCGGATTTCCGGGGGCTTCGAAGGCGACTTCAGCAACGGCTGGAACTGGCTGACCAAGATGACCTATGCCCACGACACCGGTCGCGCCGCCGCATCGGACCTCTCGGTCAACCGGGTGCAATTGGGCCTGCGCGGCCTCGGCGGACCGAACTGCAATCCCAACACCGGCACCCCGGGCGTCGGCGGCTGCGAATGGCTCAATCCGTTCGCCAACAGCATCACGCAGAGCATCGTCAACGGCTTGAGCTACAGCCAGGCCACCGGCCGGCCTTTGGGTCCGCTCAACAGCCCCACACTGTGGGGCTGGATGCGCGACACGATCAACAACGAGATCACCTCGGAACTGCTCACCGCGGAAGCGGCGATCACAGGCGATCTGGGTGACTTCGAACTGCCCGGTGGCGACATCGACTGGGTGATCGGCACCCAGTGGCGCTGGGAAGCACGTGAGGTCACTCCCTCGACCAACGCCAACCCGTTCTCCACCCCATGCGTAGACAGCCCGCCATACGGCGACGGGGTTCCCGCCTGCAACTCACCTGGCGTCGGTCCCTTCCTGTTTGCGGGCCCCACCAACCCGAGCGACCTCGACCGCGACGTACCGTCGGTGTTCGCCGAGTTGAAACTGCCGATTCTCGACGGGCTCGAGGCCAGCATTGCCGGACGTTACGAGGACTACGGCGGCCAGATCGGATCGACCGACGACTATCGTCTGTCGCTACGCTGGCAGGCGCTCGAGTGGCTCGCTTTCCGCGGTTCCACGGGCACCACCTTCCGGGCGCCGCCGCAGGCTGCGGTCACGCCCGGCTCAGGCCGTATCCAGGCCCAGTTCACCAACCGGGTCACCGGGTCGCAGCTGTATCGGCCCGTGGACATCTTCGGCAATCCCGATCTCGTACCCGAGACGGCGGAAACCTACAACGTGGGTTTCCTGATCAATACCGACGATCTCGAGATCGGCGGTTTCAACATCGGCAGCTTCAGCCTGAACGTCGACTACTTCAACGTGACCTTCGAGAAGGAAATCACCACGGAGACGGCGGCCCGGGTTTACGCGGCGATGTTCGGCAACGTCACCGGAGCACCCGCCTCGACCTGGCAGTGCCCGCTCGATGCGCTCCGTAGCCGCTTCACGTTCACGACTGCGGAGGCCGTGAACAGCTTCGACTACAACGGCGCCGCGCCGGGTGGGGTGTTCCCGGAGTGTCACCCGAGTAACTTCCTGGCACTGGCCACGAACGTGGTCAACGGCCGGGAAGATACCGAGATCAAGGGTGTCGACCTTGCGTTGACCTGGAGCCGGGATCTGTTCGGGGGCGAGATCACCTTGAGCGGCGATGGCACCTACCTAGACGAATGGAGTCGCGGCAACCAGTTCCTGCTGGGCACCGACATCGTGTTCGAGGCCGCCACGGATCGAGCCGGCACCGCCGAACTCCTGAGCGCGTTCTTCTCCTACGGTGAATGGCGCGCCAACGGCTATTTCAACTACCGGTACGGGCCGCACAACGTGAACATCGCGACGCACTTTTACGACGGTGTCAAAGACCGCAATGCGGGCCTGGTGCACCGGGACTCCCATACCACTCACGACATCACGTACATGCTGCAGTTCGAGCAGTGGCGCACGGTGGTCACCGCCACCATCGCGAACTTCACGGACGAAGAACCGCCGTACATCCGCAGCCAGTACAACTACGACTACATGAACTACAGCCCGCTGGGCCGTACGTTCAAAGTCTCGATGAAGAAAGCGTTCTAAGCGACGCGACGTTCGATTCGAAAGGGCGGCCGCGGGCCGCCCTTTTTTTTCAGTCGACCCGCACCCGCATGCGCAACGTAAAGCGTGGCGTCACGCCCGGCGCAGCGCCTCGAAACAGACCTTGTGGTCGCACGCGCACGTCGGTGACGGAACCATCGAATCCCGCAGCGTCCGGTATCGGCACATACGTAAATCCGTCGGCCCCGCCGTTCGCCGAGAAGTCGAGGTCGTCGGTGGTGCTCGCGAGAGAGGTGAACGTGAAACTGAGACCCGAACCATTCGGCGCCGCGCCATCGATGAACTCGATCGGACTGCCACCGGCGCCGAGCGCGCCCACGAACAACGCACCCTGCGGCGGCAGATCGTCGACCACGACCACCTGTTCGCCCTGGCCTGCGCCTTGATTGGTCACCACGATGCGGTAGTCGAGCCACGCACCCGGTACGGCCTTCGGATTGCTTGCGGCGTTGATGGGGTCGCGGACCACCTGGCTGGTCTTCACGATCACGATGTCGGGCGCCGGCGCGAACGCGACCGCCACCGACGCCGTGTTGTTGACCGGGTTTGGATCCCCCGCGTCGTACGTCGCGAGCGCAGCGGTGTTGGTGTAGTTCGTGAGCGCCGACGGATTGGCCGTGGCCGACAAAGTGAGCGTGCGGCTGGCACCCGCCGGCAGCGTGCCGATGCTCCAGATGCCGGTGGCCGGTGCATAGGACGTACCGGTGCTCGCGCTGTCGTCACTCACGTACGTGAGCCCGGCGAGGGCGAGGTTATCGAGGATCGTCACGCCACCGACCGCGGCACCGGGATTGGTGACCGTGACCCGGAACGTCGCCGCAGTGCCGGCGGGATAGAACGGCGCATCGACGGACTTGGTCACCCTCAGATCGACGATGGTGAGCAGGCCGCCGCCCGGACCATCCATGTTGTCGTCGATTTGCGTCGGCAGGTTCGTGCCGTTCGACGACGAGACGTGGAAGCCGATGTTGGTGGGCCCGGCAAGCCCCAGCTCGCTCCACGTCACGAAAGTTTCCATCTCGGTGCCCGTGACGGCGCCGCCACGCAGTGCCGACGGCAGCGACACCGACGACGTAACGGTGCCGGGCATGTCGTAGCCGTCACCCCGCGGCGGCGTACCCGTGGTGAGGGGATCGCCCGCGGGCACGCTGGATACGTAGCGCCACAGGAACCTGTCGGTCGCGCGGTTGCTGCCCTGCCAGCGCACGTTCAGCACGTATTCGTTGGTCTGCAGCCGACCGTCGGCGTTCACGTCGAGATAGAACCACCAGTCCGTGCGGTTGCTCGTGCTGGCGTAGCGTTCGACGTACAGGTACAGCGCGGTCGTGTCGAACGTGAGCGCGAACTTCCGCAGATCGCGTCCGGTAGCCTGCACCACGTAGTCGAGGTCGGCGGGGTCGACGGTGCCTTCGGCGTCGGTGGTGAATTGCCCCGGGTTGTCGCGGATGCCGTTCCAGTCGCTGAGGTTGCCATCGATGACGATGGTGCGCGGCACGATCACGGCGTGCGCGCTGAGCGCTAGCCCAACCACCCAACACAGGAGCGCAGCTCGGATCGCCGCGAGAGTGGTCACTCCGTCATCGTTTCGCCGCGCCGACGGTGACGCGCACCGCGTCGGGCTTCCAGAGCGAGAACGCATTGACCGGGTCGCCGGACCAGGACTTTGCCATGGAACGTGTACTCCTTGGTTGCTTCGAAAACGCGATGCCTACTTTACGGCTTCGAGCTTGCTGCCTTCCACGCCCAGATCACGATATGGCTCGAAACCCGAATCGTTCGTCAGTACGTAGGACCCATCGTTTAATCGCCACGCGTGGTCGTAGAGATTCGACAGCTCCGCCTGCCCGCCAGGCGCATTGGCGTCCTGATAGGTTTCGACACCACGCATGAGTTCGCCGAACTCGCGGAAGCGGCGGTCAGAACTTTCCTGATAGCTGTTCCACGCTTCTTCCCGGATGCGCGCGATCTCGGCGTTGGCCTGCGCCATGATCTGGCCGCGCTTCTGCGTCTCGCGCATGGCCGATTGCGCGATCACCCGATTGTGGCCGGCAATTCTCGCGTTCCAGTCTGGAGCCGCCTTGATCGATCGCCGGATCGCTTCGAAGAACTGAGGATTGAATTCAGCCGCGGGCGCGGTGGCGGCGAAGGCGGGATATGTCGAACCGTTGAATGCGTCCATCACGCCCATGCCCGAGTCGGTGCGCATCAGCGACAACTGGGCGGTGGCCGCAATCGACCCGCGCAGCTCTCTACCGTTCTCCACGAACGCGACCGTGACCTCGCCCGCTTCAACCCATTGCCGTATTTCACCCATCGGCATCGGTGTCACCCGGTTGAAGTCGGCGAACTGGTCGGCCAGATCCTGACGGACGCGATAGTCGACGATGCGCGCATCGGCCCGCAGCCGCGGTACCAGCGCGCCGAGGTATTGCTGAACGCTGACGTAAGGTGCTGCATGGCAGCCGGGATTCGAAGGTGGTGCACCGTAGTTGTTCCAGCTCCAGGCTTCCCCCGGCAGGATCGCAACCGTCATCGCCCCGTCGGGCGACGTCGCTGACCAGCTGAAGGCATAGCCATTCGTGCACATGTACTGTTGACCCCACACCACACCCCCCTGCGCCTGCCAGCCCTTCGGCAGGAACAGCGTTGCCGCCGCCATCGGCGCTTCGAATCCCGTCGCGTCCATGATCACCGCACGCTCGACGTGAATCGCACGGGCCGGCAGTCCGTCCGCATGAACCACCGCGCAGAGCGCCAGAGCGAGGCACGCGAACGACTTCGACAGCCGGCTTGTGAGGTTCATTGCTTGACCAGCTCGACGCGACGATTCTTGGCACGGCCCGCCTCAGTACGGTTGTCGGCGATGGGTGCGGTCTGACCGTGGCCGACGGCGCGTAAGCGCGCGTGATCGATGCCGCGCGCGATGACCGCACGCATGACGCTGTCGGCGCGCGCCTGGGAAAGCGTGCGATTGGCTTCCGGCTGACCGACGTTGTCGGTGTGGCCCTCGATGCTGATCGCAAGCGACGGATTCTGCGTGAGTGCCGTTGCGATTTCGGCTACCGCCGCGATGCCATCGGCCTTGAGATCCGCTTTGCCGGTGTCGAAGTTGATGTACAGCGTGACAAAGCCGTTCCTGTCGAGTTCGTCCCACAGTTCGTTGGCGGTGACCACCTGAGTCATCGGCGCAGCCTCGACGACGATGAGCTGGTAGTTCTGCGTCGGGGCACCAAAGATGTCCGGCAGCACCTTCACCCAGATGTCCTTGCCGTTCGCCGCGACATTGAGTGTGGTTTCACCGCCATCGCCGTCGCTCGGCAGGCGTTCGAAGACTACCGTGCCGCCGATCGCCTTCACCGCGTTCTGATAGTTGCGAATCACCTGCAGCGGGCTCGGCTGCGTTTCGGCGCTCTGATAGAAGTAGCGCAATGCGGTGAGATCCCCCTCGACACGACGTGTCTGTGTCTGACCATCGGCTGCGCCGACGACGAACTCCGCCGAGTCGTAATTCTTCTGATAGTCGGTGATGAAGGAGTCCGGCCAGCGGGAGAGCATCGGATGATCCGCAGCACCCGCAGTGTCCTCGCCGGCGCGAACGCTCGAGCCGGTGAGTGCGAGCAATAGTGCAACCGTCAATCGAGTCCAGACAGCCATCGACACTCTCCCGGCAGAGAACCCCGCGACAATTCCATCACGACTCCCGGCGTACGCGCACCTTCAGCCGCGGCCTGCCGCGCGCGTCAGCCGATCACGCACGGCTTCCCAGACGCGCGTCGGCGGTGGCAGCTCGATCAGAATGAGATCGAGCTTCCGTTCGTCCAGCGCGCGCAGCTGCGCATAGAGGGCTTTCGCATACGCGGTGGGATCGGCCGACAGCCCGCGCCAGTCGACACCGCGATCGTCACGCGTCTCGAGGGCGATCACGCCGATGCGCCGCACCTTGGACTCTTCGCGCCAGAGACGTTCGAGTGACGATGTTTCGAGCAAGCGCACCGGCGTACGCGGTGCATAGTGGCTCGCCAGTGCACCGGACACGCGCGGTGCATCGCCGACGTCGTCGTCGAGGCCAACGCCGAGCACCGTTTCCACCGCGTCGCGCCCGAGATGTCCGGGACGCAGGATGCGCGGGTGGCGCGAGCTGAGATCGACGATGGTCGATTCGATGCCCACCTCGCAGGCGCCGCCGTCGAGAATCAGGTCGACCGAGTCGGAGAGTTCCGCCAGGACATGCGCCGCCGTGGTAGGGCTCACGTGTCCGAAGCGATTGGCGGACGGCGCGGCGATGCCATCACCAAACGCGCGCAACAGCGCCTGCGCCACGGGATGCGAGGGGACGCGCAAGCCGATCGTATCCTGACCACCCGTCACCGCATCCAAGACCTTCGCGTTGCGCCTCAATATCATCGTTAGCGGTCCCGGCCAGAACGCATCTGCGAGCCGCAGCGCAGCGTTCGGGATGTCGGTTGCCCAATCTTCGAGCAGCGCTGCGCTCGCGATGTGAACGATCAGCGGGTGGTCGGCGGGCCGTCCCTTGGCGATAAAAATCCGATCGATCGCCGCACGCTCCCGTGCATCGCCCCCGAGCCCGTAAACGGTTTCGGTTGGAAACGCCACGAGTCCCCCGCGGCGCAGGATCGCAACAGCCTCGACGATCGTCTCGGGACTCGGTTCAACTACTCGAGCGCGAGTCATCTCGGCATCAGACGGCAATGCTGAATGCGATGTCGTCACCGGCACGCAGCGGCACGAGTCGATCAGTGCCGAATGGGAACTCATCAGGCACCCGCTGCGCCCTGCGCAGGATGGTGATGCGATCGGTGTTGCGCGGCAGCTTGTAGAAGTCCGCACCGAAGTGACTGGCGAAGCCCTCGAGTGCGTCGAGGCGTTCCACCGAGTCGAACGCTTCGGCATACAGTTCGATGGCGGCATGTGCGGTGTAGATACCCGCGCAGCCGCAAGCAACTTCCTTGGTGTGGCGTGCGTGGGGTGCACTGTCGGTGCCCAGGAAGAATTTCGGATTGCCGCCCGTCGCCGCGGCGAGGAGCGCCTGCCGATGCGTCTCCCGTTTCAGCACGGGCAGACAGTAGTGGTGGGGACGGATGCCGCCGGTGAACAGGCTGTTGCGATTGAGCAGAAGATGGTGCGCCGTGATGGTCGCCGCCACCCGCGCAGACGCCTGCTCGACGAAGTCCACGGCATCGCGGGTGGTGATGTGTTCCAGCACGATCCTCAGTTTCGGGAATTTGCGTACCGTCGGTTCGAGTATCGATTCGATGAATACGCGCTCGCGGTCGAAGATGTCCACATGAGGGTCGGTGACTTCGCCGTGCACCAGGAGGGGTACATCCAG
>JBFKCZ010000097.1:0-7958 GCA_041620035.1 Pseudomonadales bacterium | reverse complement strand
GTAGTCAACGAGGGCCATGGGCTACTCCTGATGTCGATGGGATTGAGGATTCGAGCTGGGAAGATTGATCGGCCAGTTCCTGGGCATCGCGCTGATCCACGATAGCTTCGATGCGGTCGAACAGGAAATAGAACACGAAGCAGCATGCGGTAACGAACGTGCCGGCGAAGACGAAGTACCAGTACCAGCCGAGATGTTCGGCCATGACACCGCCGACGCCGAGCGCCGCCGATCCGGCGGCGCTTGCGATGACGATGAACGCGGTGTAGTCGGTGGCCGCCTGGGTTTTCGATGACCACTTGAGACGCGACGCCGCCATCGCGACCCCGAGGAACGACGGCAGGATGATGCCGTTCAGCGTGACCAGAAACACGATCATCAGTCCGGGGTCGGGCAGTGATCCCATCCAGATGATGGGTATGACCGTCGGTATGAGCAGAAATGCAGACAGCAGCACCGTCGTCTTGTAGCCATAGCGGTTCAGAAACCACACGGTCAGGGACGATCCGATGAGCGTTCCGACCAGAGTCGCCGGCGCGAGTATCAGCGGGCCGATGTCCTTCACCGTGAATCCCATGTCGACGAGGTAGGCGATGTAGAGACTGGGAATCAATGCACCGCCAAACGCTACGAGTGCCACCAGGGGCATCACCAGGCGTGCGTCGGGGCGCCGAAAGAGGACGATGAGACTGGGACGTTCGCCCCGTTCCTTGCGGCGCCGTGCCGCCGGCGGCGGTGGTGGTTCGCGACGGACGATGCCCGGGATCGAAAACAGGACGAGGAGGCTTGCGGCGAGCGTGACGGCCGATGCCCATCCGTGCGTGCCGTATACCCAGGCGACACCGGCCCAGGAGGTGAACATCGCGACGTTGCGCGCGATGTCCATGACGGCTGCCCCCACACCCCGCTCTTCGTCGGTGAGGTTCTCCACCATGTAGCCGTCGATGGCGATGTCCTGGGTGGTCATGAACGCGGTCTTGATGGTCAGAATCGTGATGATGATGGCGAGCGACTCGATCTCGGGCTCGAACAACGCGAGGGAGAGATACGCAGCTGCGCCGAACAGTGTGCAGGGGATGAACCAGGTCTTGCGCAAACCCAGCCGTTGGCTGCCCACGCCATCCACCAGCGGCGCCCACAGCGGTCGCAGCCAGGTGGGCACCGCCGGAATCATGAACACCCAGAACATGTCGAGGGGCAGACCTTTTTCGCGGTACACCGCAGTCAGCATCAGCCCGAAGAAGGCCGCCGGAAACACCTGACCCATCTGCAGACCCATCACGGCCACGAACTTGAACAAGGTGTCGCGGCTGGCGAATACGTCGCCGATCCCGAACTTGCGCACGGGGGTTGCGACGGCGGGCGGCAGGGAGGCGGCGGCTTCGCTCATGCGATCGACTGTAGGGAAGAAGCGTGGGCCTAGCAACGCAAGTCATCGGAGCCGTTGTGGGAGCGCCCTTGGGCGCGAACGTTCGCGGGCAAGTCGCTTGGCCGTTCGCGGGCAAGCCCGCTCCCACAACGTGTGATCGGAGCTATTGTGGGAGCGCCCTTGGGCGCGAACATTCCAGCGCCCGCGGTTTCAACCTGCACCGTGCCTGTGCTTCAATGCGCCGCCTCCAAGGCTCCCCCCGATGCCCCAGATACTCGTCGACAATCTGGAGAAGCGCTTTCACGTGGCCGAGCGGCAGGCCGGCGTATGGGGTGCCACCAAGGGACTCTTCCGTCGCCGCCATCGCATCGTGCAGGCATTGCACGGTGTCAGCTTCGCGATCGAGGCCGGCGAACTGGTCGGCTACATCGGGCCGAACGGCGCGGGCAAGTCCACCACCATCAAGATCCTCTCGGGGATTCTCACGCCGAGCGGTGGCCGCTGCGAGGTGATGGGACGGGTACCGTGGCGCGACCGCATCGCCCACGTCGCTCGCATCGGTGTCGTGTTCGGCCAGCGCACGCAGCTCTGGTGGGACCTCCCCGTGGTGGAGTCCTTCGACCTGCTGGGCGACATCTACCGCGTGCCTGCGTCGCGCCTCGCTCGCACGCGCGACGAACTCGTGGCGTTGCTGAATCTCGAACCGCTGCTCGATGTGCCGGTGCGACAACTGTCGCTGGGCCAGCGGATGCGCTGCGATCTCGCAGCGGCGCTCCTGCATGAGCCCGACATTGTGTTCCTCGATGAACCCACGATCGGCCTCGATGCGGTTTCCAAGCTCGCGATTCGCGACTTCATTCTGCGGCTCAACCGCGATCGCGGCGTCACCGTGTTGCTCACCACCCACGACATGGACGACATCGAGACGCTGTCGCGGCGCATCATGCTCATCAACCACGGCACCCTCGTCTCCGACGGTACGCTCGGTGCGCTGCGCGCGCGCTACGGTGCCGAGCGGCGCGTGACGGTCGACTTCGAGTCGATGCCCGCATTCGACGGCGAATTGCAGCGCAAGGTCGTCTCGATCGAGGGCAACCGGGTGGTGTTCGGGATCGCCGGCAACGCGGCACCTCTGGTCGCCGAGCTCACCGCCCGTTTTTCCGTCCACGACCTCGTGGTCGAGCATCCACCGATCGAGGAGATCGTTGCGCGGCTCTACGAGTCCCGCGGTGAGTGACTCGGCGCCGTCGTCGGCTGGCCACTGGGCGCGGCCCTATGTGGCGGTGCTCGCCGCGCGTTTCACCATGCTGTTGCAGTATCGGGCCGCGGCATTCGCGGGCTTCGCCACCCAACTGTTCTGGGGGGCGATCAAGCTCATGATCTTCGCGGCTTTCTATGCCGTTGCCAGCAGTGATCAGCCCATGACGCTGCCTCAAGTGGTCATCTACGTCTGGCTGGGGCAGGCGTTGCTCGGTCTTCTGCCGTGGAATGTCGATCCCGAACTGGCCGACAAGATGCAGAGCGGCGGCGTTGCGTACGAACTCCTGCGACCGCTCGATCTCTACGGATTCTGGTTCGCGCGCACCGTCGCGCTGCGAACCGCAACGACATCGTTGCGAGCCGTGCCGATGGTGGCGACCGTCGGCGTGGGCCTGCCCCTGATCGGTCTCGATGCGTGGGCGTTGCCGCCGCCGCCGAGCTGGGCGGCGGCTGGTCTCTTTTGCGCCTCGCTCTGTGCAACCGTCATGCTCGCCTCGGCGATCACGATGCTGCTCCACGTGGCGCTCATCTGGACGGTATCGGGGCGTGGATTCAACGCGATCATGACCGGCCTCGTGATCGTGTTGTCGGGGCTGACGATTCCACTGCCGCTGTTCCCGGACTGGATGCAGGGATTCCTCTACTGGCAGCCGTTTCGAGGGCTCGCCGACGTGCCGTTCCGCATCTACAGCGGTCACATCGCAATCGACGCCGCGGCGTTCGAGATCGCGCTACAGATCGCTTGGACGGTGGTCGTCGTGGCCATCGGCCGCGCCGTGCTCGGTTTCGCGCGTACCCGCGTCGTCGTGCAGGGTGGTTGACGGCGATGGCTGACATGGTGGCCAACGGCTGGCATCTCTACCTGCGACTGATCGCGCTCGCACTGAAGGCGCAGATGCAGTACCGCGCGTCGTTTCTGCTGCTGTCGCTCGGCCAGTTCCTCGTAACCGCGACCGAGATCGTCGGTATCTGGGCGTTGTTCGAACGGTTCGGCGAGCTGACGCCGTGGTCGTTGGCGGAAGTCGCGTTCTTCTACGGTGTGGTGAACGTGGCATTTGCGGTTACCGATGCCGCAGCACGTGGATTCGATCTGTTCGGCAGCGTGTTCGTGAAGACCGGTAATTTCGATCGTCTGCTGCTGCGCCCGCGCAGCACGCTGCTGCAGCTCGCTGGACACGACTTCCCCCTGTACCGCATCGGGCGTCTGCTGCAGGGGGTCATCGTGCTCGTCTGGGCGGCGGTTGTGCTCGACATCGACTGGACGGTATGGCGCGCGTTGCTGCTGGCGGTGACGCTCGTTGCGACATTTGCGTTCTTCTATGGCCTCGTCGTGTGTCAGGCCGTGTTGTCCTTCTGGACCACCGAGTCGCTCGAAATCATGAACACGCTGACCTACGGCGGAGTCGAGACGGCGCAGTACCCGATGGCGATCTATCAGAAGCAGTTTCGTCAGTTCTTCACGTTCATCGTGCCGCTCGCGTGCGTCGCGTACTTTCCGGTGGTGGCGATCGTCGGCGTCGACGATCCCCTGGGATCACCCTTCGCGCTGCAGGTCGCAGCCCCGCTCGCCGGTTTCGCGTTTCTCGGGCTTTCGATGCTGCTGTGGCGCGTCGGCGTGCGTCACTACACCTCGACGGGGTCGTGATGGTAGGCTCCTCGGCCGTTTCGAAGCTCGATCGGCAAGGGCGGTGATGTCGCGATTCGTCAGCATTCGTGAGGTGCGCACGGCCAAAGGCCTGCGCATGGCGTGCCTGCGTGGCGTGCCAAGCCCATGGACCGAAGCGGCGAAGGGCATCTTCCACGTGAAGGGCCTCGATTGCCTCTACGGTGCGCGCGCCGACGACGAGCCGCAGACCGCGATCGCAGACTGGGCGGGGGACTCCAGCGCACCGGTCGTCGCCTACGAGAACGAAAAGCTCCGCACGGGCTGGGCGGAGATTCTGATTCTGGCCGAGCGGCTCTCCGCCGAACCCGCGCTGATCCCCCGGGATGAGGAGACTCGAGCGCAGATGTTCGGTCTTGCCCATGAGATCTGCGGCGAGATGGGTCTCGGCTGGAGCTATCGCCTCGTCATGATTCAGGCGTCGCTCGGCCATGGTGAGAAGAAAGGATTCTCGCCGGCGATCGGCAACTACCTGGGCCAGAAGTACGGCCTGATGCCGCAGCACACGAAGATCGCCCGGCAACGCGTCATCGACATACTCACGATGCTGTCGCGGCGCATCGAAGGCCGCGAGTATCTGCTCGGTGAGCTCAGTGCCGCCGACATCTACTGGGCGACGTTCGCCAACCTGATGACTCCCCTGCCGGTGGCCGATCTGCCGTTCGAAGGCCGGTTTCGCGATGCCTACACCTGCGCCGATGATGAGATTCTCGCGGCCATTTCACCGGCCCTGCGCGCGCATCAGACGAAGGTCTACCGATCGCACCTCGAATTACCCGTACCGCTCTAAAGCTGGAGATCCACTGATGAAGTTCGACAATCGTGTAACCCGCATGCTCGGCGTGGAGATTCCCATCGTGCAGGCGCCGATGGGCTGGATAGCGCGATCGCAGCTCGCATCCGCCGTATCCAACGCCGGCGGTCTCGGCATCATCGAAACCTCATCGGGTGAGCTCGACGCCATTCGCGAAGAGATCAAGAAGATGCGCACGCTTACCGACAAGCCGTTCGGCGTCAACATCGCGCAGGCCTTCGTGCGCGATCCGAACATCGCGCAGTTCATCATCGATCAGGGCGTCAAGTTCGTGACCACCTCCGCGGGCAGTCCGGAGCGCTATACCGAACCGCTGAAGGCCGCGGGTCTCACGGTGTTTCACGTCGTGCCGAGTCTGGCCGCCGCGCTCAAGGCCGTGTCGTGCGGTGTGGATGGCCTGATCGTCGAAGGCGGTGAGGGTGGCGGCTTCAAGAATCCCCGCGACGTGGCGAGCATGGTGCTGCTGCCGCTGGTTCGCTCGAAGGTCGATGTGCCGATCATCGCAGCCGGCGGTTTCGTCGATGGCAGCAGCATGGTGGCCGCGTTCGCGCTGGGCGCAGAGGGCATTCAGCTCGGCACGCGTATGGTGTCGGCGAAGGAGTCGCCCGTGCATCAGAACTGGAAAGACGCCATCGTCGCCGCAAAGGAGACCGATACGGTGTTCCTCAACCGCTTCCACTCGCCAGGTTTGCGCGCGTTGCGCACGGAGCGCACCAGCCGGCTAGAAAAGGATGGTGAGACCAATGCCATGACGCAGTTCGGCACTGCGAAGGATCTCTACTTCGGCGGCGACATGGAGGCGGCGATTCCGCTCTCGGGCCAGGTCGCCGGTCGGATCGAATCGGTGCGCCCGGTCGCCGAGATCATTCAGGAAGTCAAAGAAGAGTTCTTCGACATCCTGGGACGGCTCGGGAAGCAATACCTGTAGCGATGCGGCCGTGGGGGCGCCCTTCGACGGCGTTGCAAAGGGTCGATGCAGATTTGTGGGAGCGGGCTTGCCCGCGAATAGCCTGTCGGTTTTCTTGCATCCATTCGCGCCCAAGGGCGCTCCCACAGCACCTCCGGTGACTCTTGCAACATCCTCCTTGGGCGCGAATGGCCGACGGCTGAATCAATTCGCGCCCAAGGGCGCTCCTACAGTCGCGAGGTACGCGGCGACCCGTGCTTCCGCGTTCTTCCGCAGATTCATGTGGAAGAGCGAGTAGTCGTAGAGGTGATAGTTGTCCCTGCCCATGGGCATGGCCGCGAAGTTCGCGCTGCGGATTTCCGTCACGATCAGTCGGCCGCCGATGCACTGCGCATCGGCAACGCCGCGTTCGACTACCGCGGGTCGCGAGGCAACGAGCCGACCGGGATCGGGCTCACCGAACAGGCGCAGGGCACCGAACGATACCGCGCCCAGGTTGGCACCGAAGTCGACCCGTGCCCCATCGATGCGCCAACTCAAGGGATTCACGCATGTGCTGCGCGAGGTGTCTGTGAATGCGTAGGCGTCAGGGCCCACGGCATTCCAGGTCACCAGACATCCGGTTTGAGTCGCCTCACTGCACACGGGCACGTCGGTGGGCAGCTGATCGGGACTCATGTCGAAGCCGATCGGATAGGCGGCCACCATGCGGCTGCGCAGCGCGCGCCCCTCGATGCGGTCCTTCAGGAGCGGCACGAGGTGCCTCGAACCCTGGCTGTGACCGGCGAGAATGAACGGCCGGCCCTGATTGAAGTGGCCGATGAAGTAATCGAAGGCGGCCAGCACATCGGCGTAGGCGAGATCGAGCGCGGCCGCACCGCTTTCGCCGCCGTCCATGAACGAGTAGAGCGTGGCCTGCCGATACCGCGGTGCGTAGACGGCGCCTGAGGAGTTGAACACCGAGGCCTGACCACGCAACACGGCGCCGTCGGTGATGGCATTCGCCATCAGGTCGCCGAGTGGCTGGTTCCACGTCGCGGTGTTGTAGTACGTGGTGGGATGGACGAAGAATACGTCGACGGCCGCGTCGCGCTGAATGTCGATGACGCCATCGGGAACGACGTCTGCCAGGTCGTCGCGATCGGGAAGCGCGGCCCAATGAGTCCGTTGGGCGTAGTCGGGGGCGGTGGGCACGGCTCTGTCGGCGAACGCATGGTCGGGCTTCATCATGACGCTCATCGCGAAGAACCCGATGAGGTCGCGGAACACGTATCCAGCCACTGCCAGAACGACGAAGCCGATGGTGAGAATGAGGAAGAACTTCTTCAAGGTAGCACGCTCCGTCGGCCTGTCCCCTTTTCGGCACAAAGGGGTTAAAGTCGAACATTCTGCAATGAATCGTGCACTCCATGCACTCGAAGGGTTCCGCGCATTCCGATCACGATCCCGCACGGCTGCTCGCCGATGCAGAGCGATTGTGCGAGACGCGCGGTCTCGCCTTCACGCCATTGCGGCGCGAAGTATTCGAACTCGTCTGTGGCCATACCAATCCCGTCGGCGCGTACGAACTGCTCGATGAACTCAGAGCGATACGCGACGGTGCGGCGCCGGTGACGGTGTACCGCGCGCTGGACTTTCTCGTGTCTGCCGGACTCGTGCATCGATTGGCGGCGTTGAACGCCTACACGGCGTGTCATGGCCACGAGCCCGGTCATGGGGGATTCCTGCTCGTCTGCGGGAGCTGCTCGAACGTGATCGAACTCGAAGATGCGCAGCTCGAACGGTCGATCGCGCGCAGCGCCTTCGAGGCGCGCTTCGAAACCGCGCCCGATCCGGTGGAGGTGAGGGGCATCTGTCGTTCCTGTCGCAACGACGGCGGGCAGTGAAGTGAGAGCGCTCGATCGCGCGCGCGCCGCATTGCGCGCCGCACTCGTCGAAGGTCAGC
>JBFKCZ010000096.1:0-8086 GCA_041620035.1 Pseudomonadales bacterium | reverse complement strand
TAGCCCACGGATCACGTCGGGCTCGAACCGCTTCATCAGATACGGCGCCACCAGCACTTCCTGCGCCGGGTAGAGGCGCAGATTCGGCGCCAGCCTGTATACGGTGCGCATCGGCGACTGCTTCTCCTCGAAGCGGAACGCGAGATCCGCCGCGCGCCGCTGTTCGTCGTATCGCCAGGCCGCGAGGCCTTCGCGGCGCAGCAGGTCGACGTACTCGAACACCAGCGCCGTGATGTCGTCCCGGTGATCGTTGCCGAGTTCCGTGAGGTCGATGTCGATCACCAGCAGCCCGTTGTCAGCATCGGCGCGACCCGCGCTCGCCCCCAACGATTCGATCCAGCCGCGACCCTTCAGAACCGAATGCAGGCTGCCTTCGCCTTCGTGACCGATGAGATTCGAAATGTAGTCGCCGGGTTTGGTTGCATAGTGCGGGTCGAGCGATGGAAGCGGGAAGTTCAGGGTCAGCTTTCGCGACTCCTTGATCGTTCGCCAGGCGAGACGGCTCGGCAGGGTGCCGTCGAGATACAGCGGTGGCAGCGGAGCCGGCGGCGCGACGGCGCGTCGCACGACCGGCGAGAACATGCGTGTCGCCCACTCGCGCAGGGTCCCGAGTTCCTCGTTCGCGACGATCACGAGGGCCATCTGATCGGCGCTGTAGTGGGTCTGATAGAAGGTCAGGAGATCGCTGCGCACGTCGCCTGCGAGAGTCTCGAGACTGCCGATCGTGAACGTGGACGCGGGGTGCGCCGGGTTCAGGGTTTGCTTGCCGACATGGAAGCCGCGCCAGTTGTCTTCCTTCAGATAGAGCTGGAATTCGGAGTTGACGGCGTTCTTTTCCCGTTCCACGTAGGCGGCATCGAACAGGGGCGCTACGAAAAACTGTGCGAACCGATCGAGCGCCGCCTCGAAGAAGTCCGGTTGAATGTCGAAGAAGTAGTTCGTGTGATCGCCCGCAGTGTAGGCGTTGTGCGAGCCACCGTGGGTGCTGATGAAGTTCTGATAGCCGTCGGTTTCCGGATACTTCTCGGTGCCGAGGAACAGCATGTGTTCGAGGAAGTGAGCGAGACCGCCCCGGCCGGGCGGATCGTCGAAGCTGCCGCGGAACACGGCGAGCGCGGCGGCGGATTTGTCGGCGCCGGGATCTGCGACGAGCAGCACCTTCATGCCGTTGTCGAGTTCGAAGTAGGCATAGTCCCGATCGTCGTTCGGGCTCTGCTGAATCTGGGTGGTGGTGCAGGCACACAGCAGCAGCAACGACAGAAGAATGGGGCCGCGGGTTCGCGGGAACGCGCAAGTCACAATGGAATCCTCGTGTTGAACGTCAGTACGGAATGTTGACCGGTCGCTCGAGCGCCGGCGATATCAGCGCGTGATTCGAGAAGCGCCTCGCAAGCCAGGGTGTCAGCGACGTCGTGATCAGGAGGTCGAACGCTACCACGGCAAATGCCGCAGTTCGAACGGTATCGACGTGCGGCAGGGTGTCGGGGAGCGCGAGCGCCAGCGCGATGGTCGGTGCACCGCGGATTCCGAAGCCGCTGATCATCAGCATCTCCCGCATGGTGATGCCGAACTTGACCCAGCGATGCGTGCTCTGCTCGACGATCACGACGGCGACGGTACGTCCCAGCAGCATGCCGACGACCACCGGTACGAACACCGGTGCATGGAAGTCGAGCGGCAGCGAACAGATCGCCGCGCCGAAAGCGAGCATGACGAGGCCCGATGCACCGCGCCCGATGGGTCGCCAGAGATCGGTCGCCACCGGTGCGGCGGTCTCGCGACCCAGGAGAATGCCGGTCATGAGTACCGCGACGATGCCGGCGCCCGCGAGCGCCTCGGTGACCTGGTAGGCGAGTACCGCAGTCGCCGCACCCGCCCAGTGCACGAGCGTTCCTCCCGTCAGCCGTCGCAACGGCATCGCCGCGGCAAGGGCGAGGATCGAACCGACCGCAGCGCCGATGGCCACCGCCGGCGCGAAGTCGACGACGAGCGTCGTCCAACCGACGTTGTTTGGGTCGCTGCCGACATGCGGCAGGGCTGCGACGATGCCCGTAGTTGCCAGCGCCGCACCGAACGGCAGCTCGTTGCGCAGCAGCATGCGCATCCCGCGCGGAGCCCTGAGGCGCAGGATCGGGGCCACGGGTGTTGCATCCGTGGGCAGCAGCACCAGGGCGAAGACGACGGCGAGCGCCACGGTGACCCCGTCGGACTCTGCGCCGAGCAGGCGCAACAGGGTGGCGGTGCACCAGGGTGTGATCAGCAGCGCGCCGACCACGAGCAACCCCGCGGGCATCAGGTGCCGGCGATTGCGGGCATCCACACAGTACGCCGTCTCGAACACGATGAGGGGCAGCAGTACGGACAACAGATACGGCCTGATCGCATCGACCCAGATGAACGTGTCGACCTCGAAGATTCGCAGCGCGAACGTGGCGACGACGGCGACCAGAAAGAAGACTGCAGCCTCGGCCAGTCGCGCGGCGCGGGCACACCACGCCGAGACCACGAGCACGCCGAGGCAAAGGGCGAGCAGCGTTACGGGTGACACGGCGTGCGCCGGCGCAGGTCCTCAAGGCGTTTCAGCCCGCGCTGGCCCGTCTCTCGATCCAATGATCGAGGCTCGTGTAGCGGCCGCCGCCGGTGAAGAAGAGCGACAGCAGCATGGCGAAGTACATCGCGGCGAACTCGATGCCGTTGTTCAGAATCGTGATCGGGCCGCGGCCAGTGAGCCATGCGTAGTTGCCATGCGCCTTCAGAATCTCGATGGCGCGAGCTTTGCGTTCCGCCGCCTCCATCACCCGCTCGTTCGCGAGCCAGCTGCTCGCATCCGACAGTGCGAGCCATCCGTTCTCCCAGTGCACGGTCGCTGCGGCAACGGCCATTGTGACCATCAGCGGGACGGCGACCCAACGCGTGGCCAGACCGACGATCAACAGGATGCCACCGATGAACTCGGCGGCGATGGCGAGCGCCGCCAATAGGCCCGGCAAGGGCAGTCCGAGCCCCCAGTCGGGATTGCCGAACCAGGCCGCGGTCTGCTCGAACGCGACGAGTTTGTTCCATCCCGCCTGAATCATGACCGGCGCGAGTATGAGCCGGAGCAGCAGCGGCGCTATGCCATCGAAGCGGGAGATCGACTCCACGAGCCGGGCATGATGGGTGTGCAACGCCGAGACGGTCGAAGCCATGGCCGAACCTCCAATGTGCGACGCCGGATCTCGAGCGCCGGTGTGTTAGACCGATCGAACCGAGAGGGTTCCGCATGAATGGCTCCGCTTCGCACGTCGTCCTCGGCGAGTGTATGCGCGGACTGCAGGTGCTTGAAATACTGGCAATTTGCCATCACGCGCACCCCGTAGCGCTTGGTGCGCCAGTCGGTTTCCTGAAGGAATCGGCGCGCCACAATCCACGCGACAAGACCGATTAATCGCTATGCGCAATCGATTCCAGGGAAGCATTCGCGACCATGGGTCGCTCCCACAGCATCTCCGATGACATTGGCAACTGCCTTCAGCGCTTGCGTGCCAGGGTCAGCCCGTCGCCGATCGGCACCAGCACCACGTCGACACGGTTGTCCGCGTGCACCTTGGCATTGAGCGCGCGGATCGCGACGGTGTCCTCGTCGGTGCGCGAGGGGTCGACCACGGCGCCGTTCCACAACGTGTTGTCGATGCCGATCAGGCCGTTGGTGCGCAAGAGCTCGAGCGAGCGCTCGTAGTAGGCGTCGTAGTTGCTCTTGTCGGCGTCGATGAATGCGAAGTCGAACTTGCCGGATTGACCGTCGGCGATCAGCGCATCGAGGGTTTCCACCGCGGGGCGCAGCTGCAGATCGATCTTCGCCGCCACCCCCGCGGCCTGCCACGCGCGCCGTCCGATCCGGGTCCACTCATCCGAGACGTCGCAGGCGGTCAACCGGCCATCCGGTGGCAGTGCTTCCGCGACGATCAGCGCGGAGTAGCCGGTGAAGGTGCCGACCTCCAGGGTGCGGCGTGCACCGATCAGCCGCACCAGCATCTGCATCAGGCCGCCTTGCTCCGGCGAAATCTGCATGCGCGCCATGGGCAATTTTGCCGTCTCTGCGCGCAGCGCGCGGGCCGCCGCCGACTCTCTGACGCCATGGGTGAGCAGATAGTCGGACAGTGCATCGGTAATGTTCAGCGTTCGGCGTGACATGGCGTTTCCTCTGGTGACCCGGTGTGACTCGCTGCGGCTGTCAGTTTCGACGTATGGGCCGCAAAATGGAACGCGCGCTGTGCGGAAGGGGAGTTTCGATGGGCAGCTTCGATGCGCTGGTGCGGCGGATCGTCGAGGAGGTGTTGCGCTCCCATCGCCTGCGCGTCGTCGGCATTGGCGGTGGGCAGGGCGCGGGCAAGAGCACGCTGGCACGGATGCTCGTCACGGAGTTCGAGCATCGCGCGGTGCGGGTCGCCGCTCTTGCGCTAGACGACTTCTATCTGCCGCGTGCGGATCGGGCGCGGCTGGCTTCCGATGTGCACCCGCTCCTGATCACGCGCGGTGTGCCGGGCACCCACGACGTGGCGGCGCTGATCGCAGCGATTCAGCATGCGCTCGAACCCGGCATCGTGTCCGTGCCCCGGTTCGACAAAGCATCCGACGATCGGCTGGCCACCCCGCGCCGGGTCGAGGGGGGTTGCCGCGTGGTCGTCGTCGAAGGCTGGTGTCTCGGTGCGCGACCCCAGCCGCCGTCGGCGCTCGTGGAACCTGTCAACGATCTCGAGCGCGAGGAAGACTCGGACGGTGTGTGGCGCCGGTGGGTGAACGAACGTCTCGTCGCCTACGAGGAGCTGACCCGCCTCGTCGACTATCTGGTCTTTCTCGATGTCGGTGATCTGCGCCGGGTCCACGCCTTCCGCGCCCAGCAGGAGCGGGATCTGCCGGCCGACCGGCAGATGGATGGCGGAGCTTTGATCCGGTTCATCGCCCACTACGAGCGCCTCACGCGCTGGATGGCCGACGATTTGCCCTCCCGGGCAGATCTGACCGTGGTTCTGGGCGATGACCACCGCGTCGAATCCATCGCCGCGAGGCGTTCATCTTCGGTTCAGCCGGACCCCCCTAAAGTGCCCCCCGACTGCTGATGTTCGAAAAGGAGATACGTCATGGTCATTCGCTCGATGGTCTGTGTGGGTCTGATGCTGCCGGGGGTCGCATTCGGCGCGGTGCATTACGCGAACGCGCGGGTGATCGACGTCCAGCCGCTGTACGAAACTGTGACGGTGAACACGCCGCGCGAGGTGTGCCGCGAGGAGCGGTACGTGGTCTCGACACCGGAACGCCGTCCCAATGGTGCCGCGCCCTTTCTCGGCGCCGTGCTGGGCGGTGTGTTCGGCCATGCGGTTGCCGATGGCCGCAAGGACAAGCAGGTGGCCACGGCGGCGGGTGCGCTGATCGGTGGGGCCGTGGGCATGAACATGGCCAACCGCCAGCCGGTGCCCGCCACGAACCGCTACGAGACGCGCCAGATGTGCTCGCTCCGTGACAACATCACGACCGAAGAGAGCCTGGTCGGCTACAACGTGCGGTATCGCTATCAGGGCGAGACCTACATGATGCGGACCGACCGGCACCCCGGCGATACGGTGCGTGTCCGGGTGGATGTGACGCCGGAGTGGTGAGCGACGTCCGAAAAACGGTTGCCTCACGAGGATAGAATCGGACCATGAAAGCGAACATTCCGATCGTGTTGTGCCTGGCCCTGTGGCTGGGCACAGCCATCCCCGTGACGGCCGGATCACCCGAGCACGCGCGCCCGACGCTCTACCGCGATGCGGGCGGCATCAGCGCCGATCAGGCGGCCGCGATCGTGCGCGGCAGCTTCGGCGGCCGGATCGTATCGGTGAAGCCTGCCGGTAACGGCTGGGATGTGCGGGTGATCCTCGACGGCGGGCGCGTCAAGACGGTACGGGTGGACGGCAACGGTTCGATCCGCTCGTCCGACTGATACGAGGAGACTCCATTCATGCGCTTGCTCGTGATCGAAGATGAAGTGATGTTGCGGGGTCAGTTGCAGGACGGCCTGCGTGATTCCGGTTACGTGGTGGACTCCGCCGAGGACGGCGAGGAAGGTCTCTACTATGGCCGGGAGTACGAATACGACGCCGCCATCGTCGATGTCGGTCTGCCGAAGCGTGACGGCATCTCCCTGATCAAGAAGCTGAGGGAAGAGGGACGTACCTTTCCGGTCCTCATCCTCACCGCACGCAGCCACTGGCAGGACAAGGTCGCCGGACTGGAAGCGGGTGCCGACGATTACCTGACCAAGCCGTTTCACATGGAAGAACTGACGGCGCGGATCAATGCGCTCGTGCGGCGCGCGGCCGGTCACGCATCACCCGTGGTCAAGGAAGGCGGTATCAGCATCGACACCGCGCGCAAAGAAGTTCGCTACGAGGGCCGCCCCGTGGAACTCACCGCGTTCGAGTACCGCGTACTCGAGTACCTGGCGCTGAACGCCGATCGCGTCGTCTCTAAGGCCGAGCTCACGGAGCATCTCTACGAGCAGGACTATGATCGCGACAGCAACGTCATCGAGGTGTTCGTGGGCCGGTTGCGCAAGAAGCTCGATCCGGCAGGTGCCGCCAATCCGATCCGCACGGTGCGCGGCCAGGGTTATCGCCTCGATGGTTGTGCGGATGCATAGGAAGTGACGAGCCGACCCGCACCGTGACGTTGGGCCTACGCAACAGGCTGCTGCTGACCACCACACTCGTGCTGGGCGGCGGCCTGGCCGCCACGGGCTGGGTACTGGACCGTTCCTTCGCGGCGAGCCTCGAGACCGGGGCACGTGAACAGCTGAAACTCGTCATCTACGGTCTCATCGGTGTGGCCGAAGACTCCGGCGACTCGCTCCGATTCCCGATGGCACCCCTGGAACCACGACTCGCGCAGCCGGGTTCCGGTCTCTACGCCCGGGTGTGGTCGTCGCGCGGTGCACCGGTTTGGGAGTCGCCGAGCCTCGCGCTGGCGGGTCGTGAAATGTCGATCCGATCGGCGCTGCCGAGCGACCTGCAGCCCGGTCGATTTCGATTCATCACCGATGCGGCGCACTACCAGGCGTTCTATCCGGTGATCTGGGAGGACGCCGAAGCGCAGGTCTTCATCCTGCACGTCGCGGTCGACCGGCAGCCGTTCTTCAACGAAACTCGTGAATTCCGCCGCACGCTGATGCTCGGCCTCGCGGCCGTGGCGCTCGCCATGATGCTCGTTCAGGCGCTGGCGATTGCGATCGGCCTGCGTCCGGTCGCCCAGATGTCGGCCCGGGTCAAGGAAGTGGAAGCCGGCAATCGTCAGGAGATGGGCCGCGACTACCCGCCGGAGCTCGATGATCTGGCGCGCAATCTCGATCTGTTCATCGCGCACGAATCGGAAAGCCGTGATCGCTACCGCAAGGCGATGGAAGACCTCGCCCATAGTCTGAAGACGCCGCTCGCGGTGCTCCGCAATGCGCTCGGGGGCAGCTCGGATCAGGGCGATCAGGGCGTCTTGCTCAAGGAGCAGCTCGATCGCATGGAGACCGCGGTCGGGTATCAGCTGTCGCGTGCAATCGCGGCGCGACCCAGCCTGCATGCACCGAGTGTACCCATCGCTCCACTCTGCGACCGGCTGGTGCGCGCGCTCAACAAGGCGCATCCGGAGAAGATCACGTGTGAGAACCGGATCGCGGCGACGGTCGTGGCGCGCTGCGACGAACGCGACCTCATGGAACTCCTGGGCAACCTCCTGGAGAACGCCTTCAAGTACGGCAAGTCGCGGGTGCGGATCTCTTCGCGCACGGCGGAGGACGGCCTTGTGGTGATCTGCATCGAAGACGACGGCCCTGGCGTGCCGGTGGATCTGCGCGATGCGGTGCTGGCGCGCGGTGTCAGGGCCGACACTCAGGTCGACGGTCACGGCATCGGCCTTGCGGTGGTCGTGGAACTCGCGGCGGCCTACGGCGGCCACGTGACGATCGGTGACGGCGAATTGGGCGGCGCCGCGGTGAGCCTGCATCTGCCGTCGCGCTGAGTGCTCAGTATTGTGGGAGCGCCCTTGGGCGCGAATGGCCGAACGTTGGATTCATTCGCGC
>JBFKCZ010000095.1:0-8091 GCA_041620035.1 Pseudomonadales bacterium | reverse complement strand
TGCTCGAAGTGCTGCTCATGGCCTCACTCGTTGCGCATGCCGCGATCGGCGTCCTTCGCATCCGGCGGCGTCCGCGTGGATCGCTCACACTGCGTAGCCGCTGGCACCGCTACGCGGGCATATTCCTGCTGGTGTTCGTGTTCGGTCACATCGCGGCGGTGCGCGGCCCGTCGCTGGTGCTCGACGTCTACCCGCAGTTCTCAGGTCTTTCGTTCACGATGGCGGCCTTCCCGTGGTTCTTCTATCCGTACTACACGCTACTGGCGACGGCCGGATTCTTCCATGGCCTGAACGGCATCGGCATCGCCGCGGGCCGCTTCGGCGTGCGCCTGCGAGTGACGCAGAGAATGCTCACGACCTGCTCGGGTGTTGCCCTGGTCGCAACCGTGCTCGCACTCCTGGCGTTTGGCGGCCAACTCTTTGAAGTGGCCGACCCGATGGACAATGACTTCGCGCGCCTCGCGCTGAAACTCATCGCGGATCTGGCGGGATAGCGATTGAAGTACGAGGTGACGGAAGCATTGCGGCATCGACTGGTCGGGCTCGGCTACCGCATGCTCGGCATCCGGGCCGACGCGGAAGACATTGTTCAGGAAGCGGAGATACGACTCCACGCGCGCGACGATGTCGAGAACACAGAGCGGTTCATGTTCCGCGTGGTGTCGCGGCTGTGCATCGATCGATTGCGCCACGAGCGCGTCGTACGCGCGGCTTACGTAGGGCCCTGGCTTCCCGAACCCGTGCCGACGCCCGACCCGGGCTCGATCGTCGAACTGGCTGATGACATTGCAGTCGGTTTCCTACTGCTACTGGAGCGGATGACGCCCGCCGAGCGTGTGGTGTACGTGTTGCGGGAGGCTTTCGAATATTCCTTCGATGAGATTGGAGAAGTGCTGGAGACGAACGCGGCGAATTGCAGGCAGCGTCTGCGCCGGGCGAAGGCGCGCCTCGTCGACGAGCCCAGGTCGAGCGCGACCGATGCTGAGGTCAGACCACTGCTGGAGCAGCTCGTGGCCGCGTTGATGAGCGGCAGCGTCGAACAGCTCATCAGGCTGCTCACGGACGACGCGACTCTGCTGACCGATGGCGGGGGCAAGGTGCCGGCCGCGATAGCACCGGTTGTCGGCAGCGCCCGCATCGTCGCCGTGCTCAAGCACCTGACCGAACGTCTGCTCGCGGACGGCAAAGTCGAAGTGGTGTGGTCGCGGATGAACGGCGGACCTGGCCTGCTGCTGTACTACGACGGTGCCCTCTATGCAGCCGTGACCGTTACGGTGGAGCAGTCTCGGATCCGACAGATATTCGTCGTCAGAAACCCGGACAAACTCGGCGGCCTTGCACCCAGGCTCTGACTTGGGAGCCAACTGCCCTCTGTGTCACACTCGGGACTTACACAACGAGTGAGACTCCGGCGATGACAGACCTGGTTACGATCGACAAGCGCGACGGGGTGGCAGACGTCCGCCTCAATCGACCCGACAAATACAACGCGCTGAGCGCCGATATGTTCGCGGCAATCATTTCGGCGGGCGAGTCGCTGATGACGGCGAACGACGTGCGTGCGGTCGTGCTGTCCGGCAACGGCCGCGGTTTCTGCGCTGGCCTCGACTTCAGTTCGTTCCAGGGCATGGGCAGCGGACAACGCCAGGGCGGCGACACGAAGAATCTGTTCGCCCACAATGCCGAGTTTCCGGAGAACCGGGCGCAACGTCCGGCGATGGTGTGGAAGCGCTTGCCCATGCCGGTGATCACCGCCATCCACGGTGTTGCGTTTGGTGGCGGCTGCCAGATCGCGCTCGGTGGCGACATTCGCATTGCGGCACCCGACGCGAAGCTTTCGGTCATGGAAATCAAATGGGGTTTGATCCCCGACATGTCGTTGACGCAGACGCTGCGCGATCTGGTTCCGCTCGATGTCGCCAAGGAACTCACGTTCTCCGGTCGCGTCATCAGCGGCACCGAGGCGCAGGCGCTTGGCCTCGTGACCCGTGTAGCGGACAACCCGCTGGAAGCGGCGATGACGCTTGCCCGAGAGATCGCCGGACGTTCACCCCAAGCCATTCGGTTCGGCAAGCAGCTGCTGGAAACTGCCTGGCATGCGGATCCTTCGGTTGGGCTCGCGCTGGAGCAGGAGCTGCAGGGCAAGCTCATTGGCAGTCCGAATCAGATCGAAGCGGTGAAAGCGAACTTCGAGAACCGCGCGCCCGTGTTCAAGGACCCGAGCTGATTCCCCCGTGAGCTGGGAGAAGGAAGTCGCCGAACTCGAGCGTCGTCGTCGCATCGCCCTCGAGCAGGGTGGCGAAGCGGGTATCGCCAAGCAGCATGCCGCCGGGCGGCTGACCATTCGCGAGCGGATCGATGCGTTGCTCGACGAAGGTTCGTTTCGGGAGCAGGGTCGTGCGACAGCTGCGCCCGAGTACGACGATGACGGCGAGCTCATCGGATTCACGCCCGCCAACTATGTCGTAGGCCTCGGTCGAATCGATGGCCGTCGGGTCGCGGTCGGTGGCGAAGACTTCACGCTGAAGGGCGGATCGCCGAATGCCGCGGGGCTGCGCAAAAGCGTCTATGCCGAGCACATGGCGCTGCAGTATCGGGTGCCGCTCATCCGCCTGCTCGAGGGCGGCGGTGGTAGTGTGAAGGGCTCCAACCGCAAGGGTGGAACGGTCGGTGAACCGGTCTTCGCCGAGCCACGATTTCGCGTCATCGCCGATTGCATGGGAGAGGTGCCCGTGGCTTCGGCGGCGCTCGGTGCCGTGGCGGGCTTTCCCGCAGGGCGTTTGGTTGCATCGCACTTCTCCGTGATGGTGCGCGGCACCGCGCAGGTCATGGTTGGAGGTCCTGCTCTCGTCGAACGCGCGCTGGGCGCGGACCTGACGAAGGAAGCGCTCGGTGGCGCGGCGGTACATGCCAAGAGCGGCGTCATCGACAATGTCGTCGACTCCGAACTCGAAGCGCTCGCGCAGATCAGAACCTTCCTTTCCTACCTGCCCGGCAGCGTCTGGGAACGTACGCCCCGGTTCGCTTGCGACGATCCCGTGGATCGCATCGAAGAAGGCCTGCTGTCGGTGGTGCCCCGGCAGACGAACCGGGCCTTCGACATGCACAAGGTCTTGCGATGGGTACTCGACCGCGACTCTTTCTTCGAACTCGGCAAGGCGTTCGGTCCGAGCCAGATCGTTGGTCTCGGCCGTCTCTCAGGTCAGCCCGTTGGCGTGCTGGCCAACGATTGCCGGGTGTATGCCGGCGCCATGACCGCGGCTGCCGCGCAGAAGTACCGACGCTTCGTGGAGATGTGCGATCTGTTCCACCTGCCGGTGATCAACTTCGTCGACCAGCCGGGCTTCATGATCGGGCCGGATGCCGAACGTGCCGGTACCATCCGCTACGGCATGGCGGCGGTCGCGGCGGCCGTGCAGGCGACGGTGCCGTGGGCGGTTATTCAGGTTCACAAGGGGTTCGGTGTCGCCACGGCGGCGCACTATGCACCCGGGTCCTACGTGTTGAGCTGGCCGTCGGTCGAGTCCGGCGCTCTGCCCATCGAAGGCGGTGTCGCGGTCGCGTTTCGACGCGAGATCGCAGCTGCTGCCGATCCCGAGGCCAAGCGCGCCGAACTCGAAGAGCAGCTGCGCATCAGTCGATCGCCGTTCCCGCGCGCGGAGAGCTTTGCCGTGCACGAACTGATCGACCCGCGGGAGACGCGGCCGCTCCTGTGCGAATGGGTCGACTTGATCCAGCCTCGCCTGGCGGGTCTCACTGGGCCAACGCGGTTCCCGATGCGACCCTGACCGGATCGTGGCAGACTCCGCCACTTTTCAGCGTTGAAGGAATACGTCTATGGCGATCTCATTCGAAGGCCGAGTCGCAATCGTGACCGGCGCGGGCGGCGGGCTCGGCCGGTGTCACGCCCTCGAGTTGGCGCGGCGCGGCGCCAAAGTCGTCGTCAACGACCTGGGTGGCGCGATGGACGGAACGGGGGGGTCGTCCGAAGCCGCGCAGAAGGTGGTCGCCGAAATCAAGGCTGCCGGCGGTGAAGCCGTCGCGAACGGCGGATCGGTGTCCGATGCGGCGGGCGCAAAGAGCATGGTCGCGGATGCGATGAGCGCCTGGGGACGCGTCGACATTCTGATCAACAACGCCGGGATTCTGCGCGACAAGAGCTTCACGAAGATGAGCGTCGAAGACTTCCGCGCGGTGCTCGAGGTGCATCTCTTAGGTTCGATGCTATGCACCAAGGAAGTGTGGCCGATCATGCGCGAACAGAACTACGGCCGCATCGTCATGACGACGTCGCCATCCGGTCTGTACGGTAACTTCGGTCAAACCAACTACGGCGCGGCGAAGTTGGGTTTGGTGGGCTTCATGAATTCGCTAAAGATCGAAGGTGCGAAGAACAACATTCACTGCAATGCGATCGCTCCCGTCGCGGCGACGCGGATGACCGAAAATTTGATGCCGGAAGAAGCTTTGAAGCGTCTCGGGCCCGAATTGGTCACGCCGGCCGTGGTCTTCCTGTGCAGCGAGCAGGCGCCCAACGGCGTGATACTGCAAGCGGCTGGCGGCAGGTACTCGATTGCGTGCGTAGTGGAGAACAGCGGTGTCGATCTCGGCGTCGATGCGACCGCCGACGACATTGCGAGCCAGTACGCGAAGATCACGGACCTGGCGGGTGCAAAGCCGCGCAACATGTTGCAACTGTCGCAGCAATGACGTGGATCTGCCGCGTGTCTCGAAGCGGATTACTGCGGGAAGTGGTAACCGACTTTGATCGCGGCGTTGGCGGTTGCGCGGATGACGGCGCGACCGGTCTCCTGCTCCATCGCGAAGTCGTCGCTGTCGCGAATTGCCGGGGGAAAGCGTGCGAGCAGAGAATCGCGCAGCTCTGCCGCATCCTGGCGGGGAACGAAACGCTGTAGTGTGCTGACGATGCCGGTGTCGCGGTCGTAGACGGCGAATGCGATCCGGTCGACTACCTCGACGCTGCCGGATCGCTCGAACACGGATTCGTTGTCGGCGTATTCGGCGTCGGTCAGCCAAAGAGCCACGGCGGCGGCCTTTACGCGCAGGTCGTGCTTGTTCGCCATCATGTACTGCCAGAGACGGTAGTGACTCTGCTCGACGAATCGCACGCTAGACACGCCGTCGCGATTCTCTACCACGCAGCGGACGAGTACATGCCGCTCGTGCGGGGGGGTGGGTGAGTCGGGCTTGACCATCGTCAATGACTTGGCAGCGTCGCTCTCCCAAGTATAGTTGGGCTTTCCCGCCAGAAAACCTTGCCATGGCCGCGGTCGTACTCACCCTGACCCTCTGTTCGATCTTTGCAGGCGGCCTGTGGTTGCTGATTGGGGCACGGCTTCGCCTCGATGCCGATCCGGGCCAGAACGACATTCTCAATCTGTTCGCGTATGCGGGCCTCGCGATGATCGTCGTGCTGCCGATCGTGTTCTTCGTGATCGAGCGCCTTTGAACACCGAGGCGCCGGTCGGCATGCCGTGGACGCTCGATCCGGAGTCGGTGCCAGGCTTCATGCATCCCGACGAAGGTCACCGCCTCTGGGAACTGGGGCGCAGCGCCAGCGCGCTCGGTCCTTGCCTCGAGATCGGCAGCTACTGCGGCAAATCGACCGTGTATCTGGGTTCGGGCTGCCGGGAGGGTGGCGGGGTGCTGTTCGCAGTCGATCACCACCGAGGCTCAGAAGAGCACCAGGCGGGAGAGGCCTACCACGACCCCCTGCTGTACGACGCGACGACGCAGCGGATGGACAGCTTCCCGGCGTTTCGCCGTACCTTGGAAGCGGCTCAGTTGAACGACGTGGTGGTCCCCATCGTTGCGCCGTCGGCGTTGGTCGCCCGCGCCTGGGCCACACCGCTTGCGCTCGTCTTCATCGATGGCGGTCACAGTCGCGAATCGGCATTGGCCGACTATGAAGGCTGGGCGAGGCATGTGATGACGGGCGGCTATCTCGTCATCCACGACCTCTTCGAGAATCCCGATGAAGGCGGTCAGGCACCGATCGAGATCTACCGGCTGGCACTGGCGTCGGGTCTATTTGACGAGCGGCCGCAGACGCGCACGCTGGGTGTGCTGCAGCGGCGGTAGGCTCACGCGGGTGAAGAGTCGCGCCGCCGCCGAGAGCTGGCTCAGCGCATCGATCGCGAGGATGACGGCCGCGGCCGTCCACGTCGGCTGTTCGGCGGGCCACAGCACGTCGTCGCGCAGGGCGTACCCTGTCCACCAGGCACCGCTCGGGTCACGAAATCGCCGGAGCCAGCCGAACAATTGCTGAGCGCGTGTCGGCCGCGCCGCGGCGAGGAGTGCGAGGACGAGCTCGCAGGATTCCGCGACCGTCACCCAGGGCTCTTCGACGACACAACGGCAACCGAGGCCTTCCTCGACGAATTCGTGCCATCGTGCGTCCAGGCGCGCGGCCGACTCCGTTGGTGTGAAAACGCCCGCGAGCACAGGGTAGAACCAGTCCATCGAATATCTCGCCTTGCTCTCCCAGGTGCGATCGAATCGGTCGGGCCGATGCCGCAGGGCGTGTCCGAGTCGATGCCGGGCGTCGATCCACACGCGCGCGTCGCGTTCCACTTCGAAGGCCAGGTTGGCCATGCACTCGAAGCTCTTGTGAATGGAGCTGCAGCCCGTGACCAGCGCATCTCTGCTGATGCCGGTGCGTGTATCGAGGGCCCAGTAGATTTCACCGTGCGGCGACTGCAGATCGAGTACGAAGCGCATGGCCCGTTCGGCGACGCTCCAGTATTCGCCCAGGAAACGTCGATCGCCGGTCACGAGATAGTGGTGCCAGATTCCAGTCGCTGCGTAGGCGACGAAATTCGTCTCGGCGCGCGTACCGTCGGCAACGGCACCGTTCTTGTAGGCGGCAAGCCATGCACCGTCGGCGCGCTGGTTGTCGGCGAGCCAACGGTATGCGCGTGTGGCGGCCTCGACGCGACCCGCGACAGTGAGTGCCATCGCGGCCTCGACGTGATCCCAAGGATCGACGATCCCGCCGTCGAACCAGGGGATCGCACCGTCGTCCAGTTGTGTCGCCTGGATGTAGTCGGCGGCGGCCGCGATGTCCTCTGGCGTCGAGAAGTTCATCGTGTACCTCTGACGAAATAGAAGACCGTGCTCTTGCCGATCAGTGGGTTGAGCAGACGCTCGAGCCACCGTGTCAGCCGGGGTTGTCGCATCAGATCCCACACCAGGAACCGGTGATAGAGCCTCACCGCGCGCGAGTCGTCGGCCCTGGACTTCATCAGACATCGCAGCCACCAGTAGGGGGAGTGGAGCGCGTGTGCCCAGTGACTCGCGTAGCAGATCAGTCCGAAGCTTTCGACTGCACGACGCAGCTCGGCGCGCCTGAAAATCCGTACGTGGCCGCCTTCCACCTCGTGGTACTCGCGAGAGAGCTGCCAGCAGATCCACTCGGGGCCGAAGCGTGGCACGCTCACGGCGAATAGACCGCCTGGCTTCAGCACGCGGTGAACTTCGCCCAACACCGCGCGGTAGTCGGGAACGTGTTCCAGCACCTCGCTGCAGATCACGCGATCGAAGCTGGCGTCGCCGAACGGCAGAGCGAGTCCGTCACCGATCAGAAAGTTCAGTCGACGGTGCGTCGATGCCGGCACGTCGAAGTCGGCGAGCCGCGATCTGGCGGTTGCGACGTCACGCTCCGCGCGATCGAGTGCAACCACGTGGACATCGGCGTTGACGTAGGCCGTGATGGCATGGCGACCCTCGCCGCAACCGAGATCGAGCACGCGATCTCCGGCAGCGAGTGCCAGGCGGCGATGATCGACGGTCTCGAGGCTCACGCGCGCTCCGCTTCGCGCATGGCATTGCGATACAGCCGCGTCATGCGTTGTGCGGCGAGGTGCCAGTTGAACCTGGCGAGGATGCGTTCGCGGCCGCGTTCGCCGAGGGTTAGCCGATGGGCAGGCGCGTCGAGCAGTTGGCGGATCGCGCCAGCCAGCGCGTCGGGGTCGCGTACCGGGACGACGACGCCGGCATCACCGACCACCTCCGGCAGCGCGCCCGTGGAAGACGCGATAACCGGCACCCCGTGCCGCATCGCCTCGAGGA
>JBFKCZ010000094.1:0-8139 GCA_041620035.1 Pseudomonadales bacterium | reverse complement strand
GGGTTGCCGCGACAGGATCCGTCCGTGAAGATTTCGACGTCCGACACTACCAGGCGCTACTGGCGCGCGTGACGCGCGCGCGCAGACGGCATCGGCAATGCGGGCGCGAGCTTAGCGCGTCGAATCGACCGTTCGTCGCGCCGCAACGTCGGTGTCAGCGATGTCTTCCTGGCGAGCACGAAATAGACGCCGCCAAACGGCACTCGCCAGCGCGTCAAGGCAGCGTGCATGTGCTGCCACACGGGGGCGTCGAAGTCGATCTGCGTCAACGGTGGTCTGAACAACAGGAAGTGCACGCCCTCGTCGACTTCGAATCCCAACACGGTCAGCCAATCCAGTGCCCGCATGGGGCTCACGAAGCGTGCCTTCGACAATTGCGGGTCGCGCCAACTCGAAAGCCACCTGCGCAGCCCCCAGAAACTGTACGGGTTGAATCCGCACAGCAGCAGACGTCCGCCGGGACGCAAGACCTTCGCCACCTCTCGCATGGCCGTACGCGCGTCGGTCGCGCAGTCGAGTCCGTGGTGAACGACGACCGCGTCCATCGACCCTGGCGGGAACGGCAGCTCGCTCAGGTCCACTGTGCAGGCATTCAACGGGGCAGACCCGGTCTTCCCGGCAGCGAAAGTCACCGCTCCCCGCGTCAGTGGAAATGGCGATGCGAAAAACCGGTGCCGCACCATGCAGCGTTCGAAGTCGTCGCTCGGCAGGGCCACCGGGCCGAGCCAGAGCATGGAGTCACCGTGGAACCGGCGCAGGCCCTGCACCAGGAACTCGGACTCCTTGTCGAGCAACATAGCGCCGCGTGCACCCCGGAACCATGCGCCCAATCCGTGACGAACGTCACGTTCTGGAGTCGGCTCAATCGGCACGGTGGTCCTTCACGGGTTGCCTCCACTCGGAGAATGCAGCACAGTGGACGGGCATTGTGCAGAACCGCCAGGGGATACCGCAACCAATGAGCTGGTCGCGACGGCTAGTTTTACTCGGCTGTATGCTGGCGTTCGCTGGCTGTGCAACGACCACGACTCCCCGATCTGCCCCCCTCCCCGAACAAATCGACAATGGGCGCCACGCGCCCAAGATTCATCCGCGCCTTACGATCGTCGATGCACAGGCCTCCTCCGAAGATCTCTGGGAGACCATCAAGGACGGCCTCGCGCTCCCGCCGCCACCATTCGAGCATCCGCGCATGGTGGCAGCCATGAACTGGACTGCCGCGCGACCACATCTGATTCGCGCGATCGCGCCAGGCGCGGCTCTCTACTACGGCTATGTGGTCGCAGCCGTGAAGGAACGCGGGCTGCCCCTCGAGGTCGCGTTGCTCCCCATCGTCGAGAGCACACTCAATCCCTACGCCGTGTCGCCCAGCGGGGCCACCGGACTCTGGCAATTGATGCCCGCTACTGCGCAACGCTACGGCGTGGAAATGGATTGGTGGTACGACGGCCGCCGCGACCCGGTCGATTCCACTCGCGCAGCACTGGACTACCTCGAGTATCTCCACACACTGTTCGACGGCGACTGGCTGCTCGCTTTGGCAGCTTACAACTGCGGCGAGGGCTGCGTAGCCAGAGCACAGCGCAAGGCGCGTGCGGACTCGTACTGGGAACTGAAGCTACCCCGCGAAACATCGAAGTACGTACCGCGGATACTTGCCATCGCGCACATCATGCGCGACGCAGAGAAATACGGTTGGGAGTTGCCTCCCATCGACATGCAGCCCGCGTTTGCGCTCGCGGCGATCGACGATCAAGTCGACGTCGGCAAGATCGCTCAGCTTGCCGCGCTGCCTCACGACGAAATGTTCAGGCTGAATCCGGGTCTCAACCGCCGCGCAACCCCTCCCAACGGTCCTCACCGACTGCTCATTCCCGCAGCGGCCGCGCCAGGATTCTCGGAAGTGTTGCAGAACTATCCCAAGGGCCCGGAAAGGTGGGTCCAACATTCAGTCAAACCCGGCGACACACTCAGCCAGATCGCCGCTCGCTACCACACCACGACGGAAGCGATCCGATCCAACAACGCGCTGAAGGGCAATCTGATTCGCCAAGGACAGCAGCTGCTGGTTCCGGTATCAGCGACCGGTACATTGCCCGGCAACCCCATGCTCGCCCGTAACGGCCATAGCCACCGCGCGAGCGTGACGTATCGGGTCAGACAGGGCGACTCGCTGTGGTCGATCAGCCGAAAGTTCGACACCACTGTCGCGCGGCTCGCGTCGGCCAACGGGCTCGACAAGAAACGCACGCTGCGGGTGGGCCAGAAGATCAGAGTGCCGGGATCGGGCGCGGCACCGTCCCGAGCCAGTCAGTACAAGGTCAAGGCCGGAGACTCGCTCTGGGCGATTGCCAGCCAGTTCAACGTGAGTGTGGCAGACCTCGTACGATGGAACGATCTCGAGCCTTCCAACGTCCTCAAACCGGGCGCTCTGCTCAAGATCAGAATCTAGTGCGGTATTCCGCCATCGCGTCTCAACGCCGCGCGATCGACGCGTCTGCGCGCGCCGACTCGAACAACGCGGTGAACTCCATATTGCCGATCGCCTGCTCGACTTGTGATGCGAGCGCGGCACGCTCCTGATCACTCAACGCGGCATAGTCGCCGTCCTTGACGGCGGTGGCCATGACGACGGCTACGCCGCCATCCGGCAGATCGAGCACCGTCGCGACTCGATTACTGACGTCCGGGCGCGGCAACTCGAAAGCGGCACGCAGTATGGCCGGATTCACGTTCGGATCGGAGCGTCGCACCGCATCGTGTACCTTCCAATCGACGCCGGCGTCCGCAGCGATCGTCGCCGTGCCGTCGCCGGCGAGCACTCGATTCAACGCGTTCTCGGCGCGCGAACGCGCTTCCTCGCGGCCGCGTTCCAGTGCGATCTGCGTTCTGATCTCATCCCTGACATCGGCTAGCGGACGACGTTCCGCAGCAACGTGCTTCAGCGCGCGAACGGAAAGCGCGCGATCGCCAAGGTCGACTACGCGACTGTTGAAGCCCCGATCCAAGACATCGCTCGAGAATGCGGCAGTCAGTATCTTCGGATCGGCAAGCACGCCGGTCGCGGACTTTCGGGTTACGCCCAGGGCTTCCTGAACCGCGAGCCCCAGTTCGGCTGTGGCGGTCGTCAGATCGGAGGGGTTCTCGAACACGATCTCGTCGAGCCGACGCACGCGTTCGATGTAGAGCTCTTCCGCCTTCGACCGCCGCAGACTGGCGACGACTTCGGCGCGTCGCTCCTCGAGACTGGGGTAGGTATCCGCCTTGATCTCGTTCAACTGAATGAGGTGGACACCGAACTGTGTGGTGATCGGTTCCGAGATCTCGGACGGCGCCAGGTTCCAGACCACTTCCTCGAACTCGGGCACGAACGCACCTTTGTTGACGAATCCGAGATCGCCGCCGTTCCCCGCTGAGCCCGGGTCCTCGGACAGCTCACCCGCCAGCTTGGAGAACGATTCACCCGCGAGAACGCGCTGCTTGGCATCGAGCAGGAGCGCGCGCGCATCCGCTTCGCTTCGATCGTCCGTGATCTCGATCAGGATGTGAGACGCACGGCGCTGCTCGCTGCCGGCGAACACCTCGCGGTCGGCTTCGTAACGAGCCAGTATCTCTTCTTCGTCGACGACGATTGCCGGATCGGCAGCAAGCCCGGCAACCGAGAGCTCGACATAGGCGAGGTCCACGCTTTCTTCGGTCATGTAGTCATCCGGTCGAGACGCGTAGAACTCCTCGATCTCTTCGTCCGTGATCGTGAGGGATGCGCCCACATCGGCGGGGTCGAACACGAGAACAGCCACATCGCGGGTCTGCGCCAGAAGGCGGGCCAATGCGCGCCGCTCTGCTTCGGTGACGAACGGAGTCTCGTTGACGCCGTCGCTCAACTGCACGAGGCGATAGCTGCTGGCCAGTTCGCTGCGAAAGCTGAGCGGTGAGTGCCCGGCACCTGCGAGCAGGCTTCGGAATCGATCCTGATCGAACACGCCATCGGTTTGGAAGTCGGCGTTGCCTACGATCGCCTTGTCGACATCTGCTTCCGAAACGGCCAAGCCCATGTCGGTTGCAACTTCGAGCAGAAGCGCGCGATTGATGAGCCCTTCGAGCACCGAGTTGCGCAACATGGCGTCGTCGAGCGTGCTCGGATCGATGTTGCCTAGCTGCGCTGCGATACGCTGACGCTGCCTTTCGACCTCGGTTGCCAGTTGGTTCTGGGTGATCTCCTCACCGTTCACCGTCGCCGCTGCCGGATCGGCCTGGGAGAAGAAGTCGAACGCGCCGAAGCCGAACATCGCCATCGTGATCACGATGAGACCGACGATCACTTTGGCTGCCCAGCCCTGAAGGTTGTCGCGCATCTTTTGCAGCATCGGGAACTCCGCTCAACGAAAAAAGGCGCACGAAATGCGCCTTACGAAATGTACATCTTCCCGAGGCCGGGACAGACTGTGATTGACCGCCGACGACTAGTTCAGCGCGTCTTTCAGCGCCTTGCCGGGCTTGAATCCGGGCACGCGGGCCGCCTTGATCTGAATTTCCGCGCCGGTTTGAGGATTCCGACCTACACGTGCCGCGCGCTGCTTGACCGCGAACGTGCCAAACCCCACCAGCACTACAGGGTCGGAATTCTTCAGCGAATTGGTGATCGCATCCAGCGCCGAGTCGAGCGCGCGCGCAGCAGACGCTTTAGAAATATCCGCCGACTCTGCAATCTTATCGATCAATTCAGTCTTATTCACGCTGTGCCCCTTGGGAGTGATGTTCCGATTCGTGACGTTGAAGAGTGTGCGCCAATGCGAAGTCAGCGGCAACTGATGAGTCGCACGCAGAGTGAAGGCGCGGGGTTTATACCAAGGCCGAAAAAGCGGTGTCAAGAAACCAAGGCGCAAGGTTCGTGAGCGACGCGCCCGTCAATGCGTCCCCAGCGTCACACCGTCCGAGTTGGATGCTGGCGCTGCAGGTTGCGTATCCGGCGGCGCATCGACCAGAGGTTGTGGTTCGCGCTCGAGTGCGATTCTCAGCACCTCGTCCATCGATTTGACCGGCCGGATGTCGAGACCCTGCTTGATCTGATCGGGAATCTCCTTCAGGTCCCGTGCGTTCTCTTCGGGAATGATGACGATGCGGATGCCGCCACGCAGAGCCGCAAGCAGCTTCTCCTTCAAACCGCCGATTGGCAGCACCTGTCCGCGCAGCGTGATCTCACCGGTCATCGCGACATCGGCGCGGACAGGTATTGCGGTCAACATGGAAATGATCGCTGCACACATGCCGATACCGGCACTCGGCCCGTCCTTCGGCGTTGCGCCTTCGGGAACGTGCACGTGAATGTCGTTGACCTCATGGAAGTTGCTGGGTATGCCCAGGCGCTTCGACCGGCTGCGCACATACGTCAAAGCGGCCTGAATCGATTCCTGCATGACGTCGCCGAGAGATCCGGTACGCGTCTGCTTGCCCTTGCCAGGAACCGCAACGGCCTCGATGTTGAGTAGTTCCCCGCCTACCTGAGTCCACGCCAGACCGGTAACGATACCAATCTGACTGCTCTCTTCGGCACGACCGAAGTTGTACTTGCGTACACCGTTGTACCGCTCCACCGCGGCCACATCGATTGCACGAGTACCCGACGCGTCACCCAGCTCGGCCTCTTTGACGAGCTTGCGACACAGTTTTGCGATCTCACGTTCAAGTCCCCGCACGCCGGCTTCGCGTGTGTAGTAGCGGATGAGATGGATGATCGCCTCATCGCTCATCGTGAGGTCGTCGCCAACGCCGCTGGCAGCGCGCTGTTTCGGCACGAGGTAGCGCGTTGCGATGTTGAGCTTTTCGTGCTCGGTGTAGCCCGGCAGCCTTATGACTTCCATGCGGTCGAGCAACGGAGCGGGAATGTTCATCGAGTTCGACGTGCAGATGAAGAACACATCGGACAAGTCGTAGTCGACCTCGAGGTAGTGGTCGTTGAAGTTGCCGTTCTGCTCCGAGTCGAGCACCTCGAGCAACGCCGACGCCGGGTCGCCGCGTACGTCCATACCCATCTTGTCGACTTCGTCGAGCAGAAACAGCGGATTGCGGACACCCGCTTTCGCCATCTTCTGCAGTACTTTGCCGGGCATCGAGCCGATGTAGGTGCGCCGATGGCCGCGAATCTCCGCCTCGTCGCGTACGCCACCGAGCGCCATCCGGACGAACTTGCGATTCGTCGCGCGCGCGATGGATTCACCGAGCGACGTCTTACCGACCCCCGGTGGCCCGACGAAACACAGCACGGGACCTTTCGAACGTTGCACGCGGCCTTGCACCGCCAGGAATTCGAGGATGCGCTCCTTGACCTCTTCGAGACCGTAGTGGTCTTCGTTGAGGATTCGCTCCGCCTGCTTCAGGTCGCGTCGCACGCGGCTGCGCTTCTTCCACGGCACGCTCGTGATCCAGTCGAGATAGCTGCGCACCACGGTTGCCTCGGCAGACATCGGCGACATGAGTTTGAGCTTGTTGAGTTCCGCGAGTGCCTTCTTCTTGGCCTCCTTCGGCATACCGGCTTCATCGATCTTCGACTTCAGTTCGTCTGCTTCGACGGGCGCTTCTTCGAGATCGCCGAGTTCCTTCTGAATGGCCTTCATCTGCTCGTTCAGGTAGTACTCGCGCTGGCTCTTCTCCATCTGTTTCTTCACGCGACCGCGAATCCGCTTTTCGACCTGCAAGACGTCCATTTCGGACTCGAGGATCGACAGGAGTTTCTCCAGTCTTTCGTCCACTGCCGTGGACTCCAGGATGTCCTGGCGCTGATCGACCTTGAGCGCCATCTGTGCCGCGATGGTATCGATCAGCCGGCCCAGCTCGTCGATGCTACCCAGGGAACTCAACACTTCCTCTGGCACTTTCTTCGACAGCTGCACGTACTGCTCGAACTGACTCATCAACGACCGCGACAGCGCGGAGACATCATCGGGCGAGACGCCCGGGTCGAGTAGCGCCACATCGGCGACGATGTAGTCGCCTGCGATATCGATCTCCGAGATTTGTGCGCGGTGCCCGCCTTCGACGAGGACCTTGACCGTGCCGTCTGGCAGCTTCAGCAGCTGCAGCACCGTCGACACGGTACCCACGGCGAACAGATCCGCCCTGCCCGGCTCCTCACACTCCGCGTCGCGCTTCGCGACCAGAAGCACTTGTTTGTCGCTCGCCATCGCCGCTTCCAGGGCACGAATCGAGCGCTCCGTGCCGACGAACAGCGGATGCACGCCATGGGGATACACCACCATGTCACGCAGCGGCAGTACGGGTACTTCGGTCAGGGTCGCGCCTGGGCGTTGCTTCATGAATCCTCTCTGGTTTGACGTGGCCGAAGCCGAAGGGCAGGTCCAGCCAGCCTAAGGGCAGGAGTCGAGACGGGCGTACGGCCTTGTGCGCCGATTGTAACGTCTCGAGAAGCGCAAACGGGGCCCGAGGCCCCGTCAGCACACTGTTGAAGCGGCGTGCTCAATCGTCCGGGGCCGCTTTGGCCTTCTCGACGTTCTCGTAGATCAGCATGGGTTTGCTGTTGCCGCGGATCACGCTCTCGTCGATGACGACTTTGCAGACGTTCTCGACCGACGGAAGCTGATACATCGTGTCGAGCAGCACCGACTCCAGAATCGACCGCAAGCCCCGCGCACCCGTCTTGCGCTCCATCGCCTTCTTGGCGACCGCGCGCAGCGCGTCCTCGCGAAAATCGACTTCCACACCTTCCATCTCGAACAGGCGCGCATACTGCTTGGTGAGCGCGTTCTTCGGTTCGGTGAGAATCTGCATGAGCGCCGCTTCGTCGAGTTCTTCCAGGGTCGCCACAACCGGCAAACGACCGACGAACTCGGGGATCAGCCCGAACTTGATGAGGTCTTCGGGCTCCACCTGACGCAGCGTCTCGCCGATGCTCTGCCGGTCCTCTTCGCCCTTCACGGTTGCGCCGAAGCCGATCCCGCTCTTGTCGGAACGGTCGATGATGACTTTTTCGAGCCCGGCAAAGGCGCCGCCACAGATGAACAGGATGTTGGTCGTATCGACCTGCAGAAATTCCTGTTGCGGATGCTTGCGGCCGCCCTGTGGCGGGACGGAGGCGATCGTGCCCTCGATCAATTTGAGGAGCGCCTGCTGCACGCCTTCCCC
>JBFKCZ010000093.1:0-8154 GCA_041620035.1 Pseudomonadales bacterium | reverse complement strand
GGATTCATGCCTGCCGCGACGGCCTTGAGGCCCTCCCGCAACACAGCCTGAGCGATGACGGTAGCCGTCGTCGTGCCGTCGCCGGCTTCGTCCGAGGTCTTGCTGGCGACCTGCTTGACGAGCTGCGCCCCCATGTTTTCGAACTTGTCCTTCAGTTCGATCTCCTTCGCCACGGACACGCCGTCTTTGGTGACCGTGGGAGCACCCCAGCTCTTGTTCAGCACGACATGACGACCCTTGGGGCCCAGGGTCACCTTGACCGCGTCCGCCAGCACATCGACACCCCTGCCGAGACGCCTGCGGGCCTCTTCATCGAAAATGATCTTCTTCGCACTCATCTTTTGCTTCTCTCGTATTCGACGTTTACTTCGACATCACACCCAGCACGTCTTCCTCCTTGAGGATGACGTAGTCGGTGCCATCGATTTTGATTTCGGTACCCGAATACTTGCCAAACAGCACTCGATCCCCCTTTTTGACATCCATGGCTCGGATTTTGCCGTTGTCGAGCGGGGCGCCGGGGCCAACCGCCAGCACCTTGCCCTGGGTCGGTTTCTCCTGAGCGTTGTCAGGAATCACGATACCGCCCGCGGACTTGGTGTCCTCCGCCAAGCGCTCCACCACGATCCGATCGTGTAATGGCTTGATTTTCATGAACTCTTCTCCTTGTAAGGGGCACGCGGAAACTCGCCACGCCAATGTATGTCCGAATCAACCGATTTCAAGGCCTGGTGCTGCAATCGGGCACGGTATTTCGCACGACCGCCGGCTACTCGCGGATGACCTCCGCCAACCGCTCGAGCAGATCGCCCCGCGTCGCGCTGTCGCGCCACGCGACCCCGATCCGCCGATGCGGAACCTCGCCGCGAAAGGGAACGTAACGAACCGGCCCACCGCGCCCACCGATGGCGCGTTCCGGCATCAGGGTGACGCCGATGTTCGCCGCCACCATCTGCCGCAGGGTCTCGATCGAGGTGGCGCGGAAGTTCGTATTCTCTACCGCCTTGTGGGATTTGCATATCTCCAGTGCCTGATCTCTCAGGCAGTGGCCGTCCTCGAGCAGCAGCACCTGCTCGTCTTCGAGGTCGTCCACGCGGACCGTTTTCAGTCCCGCCTTCGGGTGCTGCTTGCTGGCTGCGAAGTAGAAGGGTTCGTCGTAGAGGTGCACGGCGTGCAGGTGGTCGTCGTCCACCGGTAACGCAACCACGATGGCGTCGAGTTCGCCGTCACGCAGCATGCGCGTGATGACCGCCGTCTGGCCCTCGGTCAGCTTCACGTTCAACTTCGGCAGCGACTTGCGGATCGCAGGCAGAATCTTCGGCAGCAGATAGGGCGCCACGGTCGGAATGATGCCCAGGCGCAGATCGCCACCGTAGGGGTCGCGATGCTGTTCGGCGATTCTTTCGAGGTCATCGACCGCGCGCAGGATGCGTTCCGCCTGTGCCACCACCGCCGCACCGACCGGCGTCAACATCGCGCCCTTGGACGATCGTTCGAGCAGCGTGACTTCGAGATGCTCCTCGAGCTTCTTGATCTGGGTCGACAGCGTAGGCTGGCTGACGAAACAGGCCTCCGCCGCATGCCCGAAGTGACGATGGTGCGCCACGGCGACCAGATACCTGAGATCCCGAAGGTTCACCGGGCACGCCAGGGTTCGACGATGATCTTGGCGTGCGCTTCGGGGTTGGCCAGGTCGCGGAATGCCCCCGGCACGCCCTCGACGCCAACCTTGCCGGTGATGAGCGCGTCCACGTTCATGCCGCCTTCCGCAATCAACGCCAGCGTACGCGCGAACTCCTCCGGGGTGTACGCCAGCACGAACTGCAGGCTCAACTCCTTCGATACGGCCAACAGCGGCCGGATCTGATCCGGTTCCATGCAGACGCCAACCACCACGAAGCGGCAGCCGCGCTCGGCACCCACCATCATCTGATCGATCACGCCCGGCACGCCCACACATTCGAAGAACACGCCGGGACGCAGGGCCGGCGTGCCGCTCAGCGGGTTCTCGGGCAGTCGCATACCCGCTTCGCTCAACGCCGCGAGTTCGCGCCACGTGGCATAGGGGGAGGTTTCCGCCGGGTCGATGACGATATCGGCACCCTGAATCTGCGCGAGTCTGCGTCGCAGCGGCGAGTAGTCGGCGGCCACGATGGGGCGTGCATCGCGGGCTTTCAGCGCCGTGATCACCGCAAGGCCAATCGGTCCGCATCCGATCACGAGCGGCACATCGTCGCTCGTGAGTCGCGCCATCTCCACCGCGTGCAATCCCACTGCCAAAGGCTCGGTCAATGCCGCCCGCTCGCTGCTCAGCCCGTTCTTCACGGGCAGCAGCAAAGGCTCCATGAGCACCATGCGTTCACCGTAGCCACCCGGCACATCGTTGGAATAGCCGACGGTGGTCGGGATGCCACCGCGCAGCAGCATGGGCACCGCGCACACTCGCGTTCCCACGGCGAGCGTTCGCGTGCAATCCGGCCCGTAGTCGAGAATTTCAGCGCAGAACTCGTGGCCCATGACGACGTCTTTGTGCATGTCGAATGCGGACAAAGCACCGCCCGGTGCGTTCTCGACGAACTGCTTCGTGTGCTTGAGCGCGTGCAGGTCGGAACCACAGATGCCACAAGCGAGCGTCTTGACGAGCACTTCGCCCGGCCCGGGCACGGGATCCGGCGCATCGTCCACGACGAGTCGGGATTCACGCATGATTGCGGCTCGCATGGGCGCCTCGCGATCGTGGTTGTGAGGGGTTGGGGTGACGGAGTTTCCGCGATCGGCACGGTGGTGACAACTCCGGGCGAGTCGCGCAACTTTTGCAGAGCTTCCTTAACATGGGCGTCATACCAGGAGGCCTTCATGACAATTCAACTCTACGACCACCCACTCTCGCCCTATGCGCAGAAAGTCAAGATTGCCATGCGCGAGAAGCAGATCGAGTTCACCGCCCCCATGCCCGCGGACCTGGGCAGCGGCCGCAATGCCGCGGCCTTTGCCCAGGCGAACCCACGTGCCGAAGTACCCACACTCATCGACGGGGGCGCCGCGATCTGGGATTCGACGGTCATCCTCGAGTACATCGAAGACGCCTATCCCCGACCACCACTGAGGCCCGCGAATCCTCTGGCGCGCGCGAAGGTGAGGATGATCGAAGATGCGATGGACACCCACTTCGAAGCCATCACCTGGGCGCTCTCCGAGATCACCAACTTCGGCCGTGCCCAGGGCGCCGAGGCGAAGCGGCTCATCGAACGCGGCGCAGCGGAGATTCGCGCCTGGCACCGCTGGCTGGGCGCACAACTCGGCGATGCACAATGGTTCAATGGCGATGCGTTCGGCTGGGGCGACCTTGCGGTCGTGCCATTCCTCAACGGCGCGGCCGGCTTCGGACATTCGCCCGCGGCCGATAGCCCCTTGGGCCGATGGTTTGCGCGTGCGAACGCGCGCCCGAGCGTTGCAACCACGCGCAAGGAGGCGGAAGCAGTGGCAATGAACGCCGGCGGCAACACCCTGTCGGCGGTACGCGCTGCAATCGAAGCGGGCGCATTCAAACGCGAGTATCGCGATCATCGCCTGGAATGGATGATCCGCAACGGCGCAATCGATGTGGTCGCCCGCGGGCTCGAGAAGAACAACATCCGTTTCACGACCGCGTTTGCGGCGCCGGAGTGATCTAGCGTCGCCGGCCGTGTTCGAGATCATCCACCGCAGCGCCGATCTGCTGGTGATCGACAAACCCAGCGGTGCCGCCCTGTTCGCAGATCGAACGGGCGCACCGTGCCTGTGGGACGACATCAAGTCACACCTCGGCGCAACTGCACCACTGCCGGTTCATCGGTTGGACAAGGGCACGAGCGGCGTCCTCTTGATTGCGCTGACCAAGGCGCGCCAGGCGATGCTGAACCGCGCCTTCAACGATCGCTCGATTGGCAAGTTCTACGCGGCGCGCGTCGTGGGCGATCTGCGACTCTCGGGCACTGGCGTCATCGAACTGCCGCTCAGGAAGGGCCGCAAGAGTCGCTATCGCGTCGCAGGGCAACGCGCCGCGATCGAACGCGTTGGCGACCGCTTCACCTTGGCTGCGCGGGCAGATGACGGGCTCGAGTGCGAAACCCGTGTGCGCGTGGTTCGACACGGTGAAGGGTTCACGCTGCTGAGCCTGCAACCCGTCACCGGCCGCACGCACCAGCTACGCGTGCATCTCGCCTGGATCGGACACCCGATCGTCGGCGATCACCTGTACGGCGATCCGTCGGCAGACGCACAGCGCTGGCCGCGGCTCGCGTTGCACTGCCATCGCATCCGCCTGCCGGATGGAACGACCTTCCATGCGCCGTTGCCGCCGGCCGTGATCGGTGAGTCGCCCCGCCCGGACTCAGCGCCGCGCAAACCAGCTGGACACGGCGGCGAATGAAGCCGCGGCGGCACCCGGGTGGCGCGTCAATCCCAGCACGATTGCGCCGGCAGCCACCCCAGCCAAGGCGGCGCGAAGCTGCGGACTCCTGGCGCGGCCCGTGGTGGCCCGCCAGACTGTGTGTTCGCAGTTGTTGGTGAACAGGTTGTAGGGGCGGGCAGCCTGGTCGGCGTGGGTCCTGGCGCGCGTTCGGTACCCGGGTTCGCCGCGCTCGACGTAGATGCGCTTGCCGGCGCTGAATTCCGCTTCCGTCGCGATGTGCTCACCGCGCAGCGGCGTGTTGTGCAGCACTCGACCATCACCGAGGGCGACGCCACGGTGCATGACCAGTCCCTTTCTGCGCAGCAGGATGTCACCCGCGCTGTAGCGGCTCATTGGATCTCCGACGGTTCGACCACAAGATAGACCGGCAAGGTCCATGCCATCGGTGAGACTCCCCAATTCGCGGGCTGCGGCCATGATGGAGCGCTCGGTCTGGACCAGATTCTGGTCAATTTGCCTTGCTGCGATCCAGCATGTAATCGATGGCGGCCGCGAGGTCTTCGTCGCTGCACTGCAGGCACATCCCCCGCGGGGGCATGCCCGGCGGCATGCCCTCGATCGTCGACGCCAGCAGTACGTCCTCGCCTTTCTCGGTGCGCAGCGCCCAGGCTTCGGCATCGCCCACCCGCGGCGCCCCCGCCGCACCGGATGCATGGCAGGAGAAACAGTATCGCTGATAGGTGGTTTCGCCCACGTTGGCAACGGCCGCGCCCTGGCCTGACTCCTCGGTACCGCCGCACCCGGCGATGACCAACGCACACGCTAACACCCACCACCTTTGCATCATCGGCCTCCTTTCTGCATTGCACTCAACTGCGAATCTTCAACTCGAATTCGTCGGCGTCCTGCCACGCAGGGAACTGCGTCCGATGGGCGCGGAGCGCATCCATGTCGAGTTCCACCGTGAACACACCGCGCTCGTTGCCGGCCGCAAGCCGGTTCTCGCCCAGGTAGTCGTAAACGGAAGTACCGCCGGCATAGGCAACGCCCGCACCGTCGGTACCAATCCGGTTGACCGCGACCACGTACGCCTGATTCTCGATCGCGCGCGCACGCAACAACGCATCCCACGCCGTCTGGCGCGCCGCCGGCCAGTTCGCCACCACGAGCAGCACGTCGTAGTCGCCTCGATTGCGGAAGAACACCGGGAATCGCAGGTCGTAGCACACCATCGGACAGGTGCGGACGCCGGCGACGTCGACCACGAGCCGACCGGTGCCGGCCGTGTAGTGCTCGTGCTCCCCTGCCATGCGGAAGAGGTGGCGCTTGTCGTAGATGCCCACTTCGCCCGCGGGGCCGGCCCACACGAACCGGTTGAAGTATGCGCCCGCCTCTTCGATCACCACGCTGCCGGCGACGACCACGCCCAGGTTGCGCGCGCGTTCGCGCATGAACGATACCGTGGGGCCCTGCATGGATTCCGCGACCTCGGCCGACGCCATGGTGAACCCCGTGCTCCACATTTCCGGCAGCACGACGACCTGTACACCGGGGGAAATCTTCGTCAACCACTCGTCGAACAGCGCCCGGTTGGCCGCAGCGTCGTGCCAATGGGTTTCGGACTGAATCAGCGCAAACTTCAGAGTCGACACAACCGCTCCGCAGCACGCTCGAGCGTGACATCGTCCTTCGCAAAGCAGAACCGCAGCACGCGTGACTCCGGCGGCGCGCTGTAGAAGACCGATACGGGGATCGAGGCGACACCCTGCTCGAGGGTGAGGCGCCGCGCGAGTTCGGTATCGAGCTCCGAACTCAGCGCGCTGTAGTCGACCATCTGAAAATAGGTACCGGCGGACGGCACGAGCGTGAACCGCGAATCGCCGAGCATGCGGCAGAAGAGATCACGCTTGCCCTGGTAGAAGGCACCAAGGCCGTCGACATAGTTCGGCTGCGCCTGCATGTAGTCCGCGAGGCCCAGTTGCACCGGCGTGTTTGCCACGAAGGTGACGAACTGGTGAACCTTGCGCAGTTCCGCAGTGAGTTCGACCGGCGCAACGCAATAGCCGATCTTCCAGCCCGTGGTGTGGTACGTCTTGCCGAACGAGGATACGACGAGGCTCCTTGCGTAGAGCTCCGGATACCGGAGCAGGCTCTCGTGCCGGGCGCCATCGAACACGATGTGCTCGTACACCTCGTCCGCGATGAGGTAGACGTCGGTGTCTCGAACGATGTCGATGAGCGATGCCACGTCGTCCGCACGCCAGACCGAGCCCGTGGGATTGTGGGGCGAATTGAGAAGGATCGCGCGCGTGTTCGGGCCGATCGCGTCTTTCAACTCATCGAAGTCCGGCCGGTAATCGGGACTCTTGAGTTGCAGATGACGCGCCCGCCCACCCGCCAGGTGGATCGCGGGCTCGTAGGAGTCGTACACGGGATCGAACACGATGACTTCATCGCCGGGCCGCACGAGCGCCGTGATTGCGCAGAAAATCGCCTCGGTGGCGCCGGCGGTGACCGTCACTTCGGACTCGGAGCTCACTTCGAGTCCATACAGCCGCTGCACCTTCGCGGCGATCTGTTCCCGGAGCGGAACCACGCCTGCCATGGGCGCGTATTGATTGAAGCCGCTGTTGAGATAGTGCGTGACCCGCTCGAGCAGCAGAGGCGGACCGTCGAAGTCGGGAAACCCCTGCGACAAGTTGATGGCGCCCGAATCGGCCGCGAGCTTCGACATGACCGTGAAGATCGTAGTGCCCACACCGGGCAGCTTGCTACCAGGATTCATGTGTGCCGCGTGTCCCTCGGAGACGAAATTGTGCCAGGCTGGTTACATCCTGTATATCAAATAATTTTGATATTAACGGTCGCCGCTGATAGCATCCCCCGCCTCGTCGACTCGCCGAACCGAGCGAATGCCACGCGAATCGGAGTACACCCGCTATCTCAGCACGCTCAAGGCGGTGGGCGATTCGTTGCGGGCCGACATTCTCAGGCTGCTCGCCCGCGATTCGTTCGGTGTGCTGGAACTCGCGCACATTCTGGACATCTCCCAGCCCGCACTCAGTCACCACCTCAAGATCCTGACCACCGCGGGGCTCCTCACCACACGTCGAGATGGCACGAGCATCTTCTATCGCCGTCGTACGAGCCACGAAGCATCGATGCCGTACCGGTCTGCCGTACTAGATGCCCTCGACACCTTTCCACTCGAAGCCGCACTTGCCAAGCGCCGGGACGAAATCCACCAGGAGCGGGCAGCCCGCAGCCGGGCCTTCTTCCGGGACAACGCCAAGGGGTTTCGCGAACAGCACGCGCTCATCTGTGGCCCCGACGTCTATCTGCCACTGCTTCCACCCTTGCTGCCGCAGTCCACACGACACGCAATCGACGTGGGCCCCGGCGACGGTGAAGCGCTGTCGCTCCTCAGCCGCCATTTCGAGCGGGTTCATGGCATCGACAACTCCTCCGAGATGCTCGCGCGGGCACGACAGCGCATCGATGCCGAACGACTCGACAACGTCGTGCTCCGGGAGACCGAATTCACCGAGGTAAAGCGGCCACGTGCGAATCTCGTGCTGATGGCCATGGTGCTGCATCACGCTCCTTCGCCGGCCGCCTTCATCGCGCACGCGGCCAGCCTGCTGGCGCGCGGCGGCCGCCTGATCGTCGTCGAACTGGTCAAGCACGCACAGACCTGGGCGCGGGACGCCTGCGGCGACCTGTGGCTCGGATTCGACCCCGACGAAATCACGGCCTTTGGT
>JBFKCZ010000092.1:0-8198 GCA_041620035.1 Pseudomonadales bacterium | reverse complement strand
CGTAGGGAAAGATGCCGTCGGTCGTGCTCTGAATGCCACCCGCCTTGAAGCCGGTAGTGATACCGCCATAGAACATCAAATCCTGCGACACCTGATAGTCGAGCACGAGGCGACCGGAGACGTTGTCGAAGTCGGTGTCGTCGCTGCCGCTGAAGATCGGTGGATTGCCGAGGCCGGGTTCGTTGAAGAAGAACAATACGTCCTGATCGATCTCTTCGTTGGTGTAGCGCAGGCCCGCGGCGAGTCCGAGTTGGTCGGTGAGATCGAAGTGGGCATCCGCATAAACCGCGAAGCTCTCGATCGTCTGCTTCGTGTTGGAGACCTGCTCGAACACGAAGGCTTCGGGGCAGAAACCGGTCGGATTGCCGGGCGCCGCCGTGCAGTTGACGTCGTCGCCGATGAACAACGGCCGCAGCAGCGGGAGGATATCGAACGATGTGTGGTCGTTCGCTTCGTCCTTCATGTAGTAGATACCGGCCAGCCAATCCCATGAATCGCGGCGCTGGGCGATGCGCAGTTCCTGCGAGAAGGTTTCCTGCTCCACCGCCAGCACTCCGGTGATGAGGTCGTTGGGGCTCGCGTCGGTCTCTTCGGGCCGGGAGTCGTCGATGTCGTCGTAGGCGGTGATCGAGGTCAGTTCGAACTCGCCGATGGTGATGGTGGCGGTGAGCGACGTGCCCCAGAACTCCGTGTCGTTCTTCGGTTCGAAATCGTAGTTGCCTTCGTCGTAGCCGGAGACCGCGGGTACGTCGAAGCCGGTGAACGGTGTCGTGTAGCCGGCCTGTTCGGTGTAACCGAAGAAGTCGACACACTGCAGGGCAGCGATCCTTGCGGTGGCGCATTGATCGGAGCCGCCGATCGCCACCGAATCGGGATCGGCAGTGCCGAGGTGCTGATACTGCGGTGAATCCGACTTCGACTGACCGCCGTGCACGTTGAAGAGCAGATTGACGTTCTCGGCTGCATCGGCCTCGATCAGCACACGCCAGGCCAACTCGTCGGCGCCGTTCACGTCGTTGCCGGTGAGCCGGTTCTTCAACCAGCCGTCGGAGTCGTTCTTGAGAATCGCCGCGCGCACGCCGATTCCATCCGCGATCGGCCCGCCGATGGCGCCTTCGAATTTGGTCGTCTCCCAGCTGCCATAGCCGGCGCGCGCCCAGCCTTCCCATTCGGTGGTGGGCTTGCGCGACACGAAGTTCACCGCGCCACCGGTGGCGTTGCGACCGTAGAGGGTTCCTTGCGGACCGCGCAGCACTTCCACCCGCTCGACATCGAGCAGCTGGAAGATCTGTGCGGCGTTGGAGGCGATGTACGACTGATCCACGTAAGTCGCGATTGGGCCCTGGTTCAGGGTGCCGAAGTCGTTGAGCCCGACGCCGCGAATGAACAGCGCGGGTACGCCCGTGTCGCCGTTCGGATAACCGACGCTGAAGTTCGGCGTCTGCGCGGTGATGTCCACGGATTGCCGCAAGCCGAGCTTCTCGATCACTTCGCCGGTGAACGCAGTGACCGATACCGGCGTGTCCTGCAGTCGTTCCTCGCGCTTCTGGGCGGTGACGATGACTTCTTCGATGTAGGGGGATGAGGCGGGCTGTGCAACGGCAGCGGGGGATGCGGTGACTGCGAGCGTGCAGAACACCGCGGCAGTTGGTCGAATCATCGCTGACTCCCGAATTGTTTCTTCGGAGTCTACGCCTTCAGCGCGCGCGAAAGGAACGGCAAACTGACGTCCATGCGGTAGTCGATGCCGGAGTGATCGTCGTCGAACTCCTCGTAGCGATGGGTGATACCCGCGGCGCGCAGTGCCTGCGACAGCAGCCGGCAGCCGTAGTGGATGTGGTACTGATCGCGCCAGCCGCAGTCTACGTAGATTCCCTTGAGCGACTTCAGGGCAGTCTTGTGTCTGGCCACCAGGTGGATCGGATCGTTCTTCAACCAGTTCTTCCAGCGCGCCGGGATGATCTGGCCTGTTTCGAGATCGAACGGCAGCTTGAAACCGTTGGGCGCGCTCGGCGAGGGGTCGTAGGTGGCCGCCATGCAGAGGTTCATCAGACAGAGCGTCTCCGCACCCGTGAGTTTGCTCTTCTCCCAGATGTGCGCGAGAAAGCGAGCGACCCGGCCGTCGTCTATGCCCGGCCTGCGGTTGCTCTTCGGTGTGTAACGTCCCGCCTTGCGCGGCGGTGATCTGAACTTCGCGAGTTCGTTCAGCGTATTCGGCCAGTCGCTGCGATAGACGAAGTCGAAGTAGGCGTCGCCGGAATGATCGGCCACCGCGCCCCAGAACTCGGGGTACTTCATGCCGTGCACGATTGCGCCGTAGCCGCCTGAGGACTTGCCGAAGCAGCCCCGGTGGTCGCGGCTGGCCAACGTGCGCAGCTCGCGATCCTCGAAGGGTACGAGCTCCCGCGTGAGGTAGTCGGCATAGCGGCCAATGGCGCTCGAGTTGACGTACTGATTGCCCCCGAGCGAAGTGAAGCAGTCGGGAAACACCAGGATGCACGGCGCCATTTTGCGCTCATGGATGAGGCGGGCAGCGCGTTCGGGAACGTTCTCTTCGAAATTCTTCCAGCTCACGTGCGACCAGCCGGAGCCCGTGTAGCCGACCAGATCGAACAGCACCGGAAAGCGTTTCGCGCCGCGACCGCCCGAATACTGCGGCGGCAGCCACACGGGCAGCTTGCGGACGTACGGATCGCCGAGTGGATTGTTCGCCAGCACCCGCGAGGTGTGCTCGAGTATCACCAACTCGCCTTCGTTCCAGTTCGATCGCTTGCGTGCCACGGCGAACTCCTCGATTGCTGAGGGGATTGTACGAGCGGTGCCGATCCTTCGCGATCGCTGTCACAATGGCGCCCGCAATCGAACACCCAGTCATCCCATAGTCATCCCATGCAGTTCTTCGCAACCTGTCCCATCGGCTTTTCCGATCTGCTCGAGGTCGAACTCGCCGCATGCGGAGCGGAAATCACCACGCGATCCGTGGCCGGTATCGGCTTCACGGGTGAGCTCGCCAGCGCATATCGCGCATGCCTCTGGAGTCGCGTCGCGAATCGGGTGTTGCTCACGCTCGCGAGCTTTCCGGCGATCGATGGCGATGCGATCTACCACGGCGTGCAGGGTATCGACTGGCGCGCGCATCTGTCGAAAGGACAGTCGTTCGTGGTCGATTTCACTTCGAGCCGCAGCACCTTCACGCACACACTGTTCGGCGCGCAGCGCGTCAAGGATGCCGTGGTCGATCAATTGCGCGCCGTCTGGGGTGAGCGACCCGACGTCGATACGCGCAATGCCGACACGCGCATCAACGTTCACCTCGAACGCGACCAGGCCACGCTGGGCATCGATCTCGCCGGCGACAGCCTCCACCGGCGTGGCTATCGCGGCGGTGCCGGCATCGCACCGCTCAAGGAAAATCTCGCCGCCGCCCTGCTGCTGCGCGCGGGATGGCCGGAGATCGCAGCCAGGGGTGGCGCGCTGCTCGATCCGATGTGCGGCTCCGGGACTTTTCTCATCGAGGCTGCGCTCATGGCCACCGACACGGCGCCGGGTCTCGAACGGCCGTTCGGGTTCGAGCGGTGGCCCGGCCACGATGCGAATGCGTGGCGGATCGCTGTCGAGGATGCGCGCGCGCGACAGAAGGCGGGGCGGGAGTCATATCGTGGCGTGATCCGTGGCAGCGATGCCGATGCTCGCATGGTCGAGGTCGCCGGCGACAACGCGCGACGGGCCGGCTTCGAGGACCGCATCGAAGTGCGCCAGTGTGCACTCGCCGACATCGAGCCGCCGGCAACCTACGGGCTGCTCATCACCAACCCGCCCTACGGTGAGCGCATGGCATCCATCGAGGAGATGCCGGCGCTCTTCACGTCGTTCGGCGACGTGCTGCGGGAACGCTTCGATGGTTGGCGCGCCGCGATCCTGGCGCCCGATGCCGAACTCGGGTTCCGCGTCGGCTTGCGTGTCAGGAAGAAGAACGCCGCGCGCAACGGTGCACTCGACGTGGTGTTGCTTACGTTCGACGTGTCGACCGATCGCGTGCTGAAGCCCAGAGGCGATCGGCCCAGGACGCCCGCAGTTCTGGACTCGGGCATCGATGCGTTCGTCAATCGGCTGAAGAAGAACGTGCAGCGCCTGGAGCGCTGGTCGAAGCGGGAAGGGGTGACGTGCTATCGCCTGTACGACGCGGACCTGCCCGACTACGCCTTCGCCATCGACCGCTACGAAGGCGAACGCATCTGGCTGCACGTACAGGAGTATGCGCCGCCGTCGACCGTCGATGACGAGCGTGCCACGTTGCGCCGTGAGTCGCTGATGGCCGTGCTGCCAGATGCCATGGGGGTGCCTTCGGAGGATGTGTACTTCAAGACACGCAAGCGCCAGCGGGGCAGCGCACAGTACACCCGGCAGGACGATACGAATGAGCTGTTCGAGGTGCACGAGGGCGGCTGTCGTCTGCTCGTGAACTTCACCGACTATCTGGACACGGGCCTGTTTCTCGACCACCGTCCCCTGCGCGAGCGTCTCCAGCGCGAGAGCCGTGGCAAGCGGTTTCTCAACCTGTTCGCCTATACCGCCAGTGCTACGGTCCTTGCGGTTTCGGGCGGCGCGAAGCGCTCTGTGTCTGTGGATCTGTCGCACACCTACGTCGAGTGGGCACGCAAGAACTTCGCGATCAACGCCATCGACGAGTCGAGGCACGAACTGGTCCGCGCGGACTGCCGCGACTGGCTGCGACTGGCCGAAAAACACGCCGCACAGTTCGATCTCATCCTGCTCGATCCGCCGTCCTTTTCGAACTCCAAGGCATCCGACGGCGAGCTGGTGATTCAGCGCGATCACGTTTCGCTGATACGCGCCTGCGTGGCCGTGCTGGCGCCAGGCGGTACGCTGTACTTCTCGAACAATCTGCAGCGCTTCAAACTCGACGAGACAGCGCTTTCCGATCTCGACGTCGAGAACATCACCGCGGCCACCATCGGCGAAGATTTCAAGCGCAACCCGCGCATACACGCCTGTTGGCGCATTCGGCAACGGTGAGCAGCGCTTGGATCCGATAAGCCAGGGCGCACTGGGTGCGGCAGCGGCGTCGAGCGTCGCGCCGAAGCGCCTTGCATCCTTTGTGCTGCTCGGTGCCGTGAGTGGAGTGGCACCCGATCTCGACTTCCTCATCCGGTCATCGACGGACTCGCTGCTCTTCCTCGAGTACCACCGGCAGTTCACGCATGCACTGCTGTTCATTCCGATCGGTGCCGCTCTGTGTGCGCTGGTGTCGTATCCCGCGGTGCGCCGGCACCTGTCGCTCCGCGCCACCTACCTGGCCTGCCTTCTGGGCTATGGCACCCACGGCCTGCTCGACGCCTGCACGAGCTACGGCACGCAACTGTTCTGGCCGTTCTCCGATGCTCGCGTGGCGTGGAACAGCGTGTCGGTGGTCGACCCGCTCTTCACACTGCCGCTGATTGCACTGGTGACCGCGGCACTGTGGTGGCAGCGCGCTGGCTTGGCTCGGGTCGGGTTCGCGTGGGCGGTGGCGTACGTGCTGTTCGGCGCATGGCAACAGGAGCGGGCGGTGGCTGCAGGCGCAACCCTCGCGCAGGCGCGTGGGCATACGCCCGTGCGCCTCGATGCCAAGCCGAGCTTTGCGAATCTCCTGGTCTGGAAACTGGTGTACGAGTACGACGGCCGCTACTACGTCGATGCCGTTCGACTCGCCGGGACCGTGCGCTACTGCGAAGGTACGAGCGTGGCGGCCCTCGACGTGGCGCGCGACTTCCCGTGGCTCACCGAGGCGTCCCAGCAGTATCGCGATGTGCAGCGCTTCCGCTGGTTCTCCGAGGATTACCTGGCGGTCGACGGCGTCGACGCGCGTCGGATCGTCGACATCCGATACTCGCTACTACCGAATGAAATCAGTGCTTTGTGGGGGATACGGCTCGACCCCGACGCACCGCTCGAACGCCACGCGCAGTTCGTCACGGATTCGACGCGCCGTGCCGCCGAAGCACCGAGACTCGTCGGTATGGTGCTCGGCGACACCTGCCGGCCGCTGTAGCGGCGCTTGCCCCTTATCGAGTTACCTTCGGAGCGTGATGGGCGGGCATGGCGGCCTGACCCTGTGAACCCTCGTGCAGCGCCTTTGCCGCGCGTTCGTTCTGCATGATCTTCGAGACGACGGCCGCGCCGGCGCGGTCGAACGACTCGCGGTGCTCGATCACGTGCCGCTGGGACTCCCGGTAGCTCGCGAGCAATCCGTTCACCTCCGGAATCACGTAGCGCGCGACGAGTTCCCAGCTGTTGAACGTGTGCTGGCGGTTGGCCCAGTCGTGTACGAACCCCACCACGGTGCCGAAACCGCCGGTCAACTCGAGCATCTTGCGGATGGCCTCGACGAGATCGTCGGGTGTGCCGATGACCGCTGCTGCACCATCGGCGAAGGCGGTCTGATCGACGGCTTCGTCGGGGGTCTTGAACACATCGGCGCCGGGGCGCATCAGCGTACCCACCGTGTATTCGTTGTGCCAGTGAAACAGGCCCTGTTTCGCTTCGGCGCGCGCCTGTTCACGCGTCTCGGCGATGTGCCAGGACATGACGATGCGCCAGTCCTTGCGGTTTACCTTTTCTCCGTGCTTGGTCGCCGACTCTTCGGCGAAGCTCCACTGCAACGGCAGGGCCTGCAGCCCGGCGGTGGACATCGAGCCGATCGACAGCACGCCGGTGCCGTACTTGCCGGCCAGCGTCATGCCCGATGGACTGATCATGGAAGCCACCGCGAAGGGCAGATCTTCCTGCAGGGGCAGGAGCTGCAGCCGCGCGTCGTTCAGCTCGAACCAGTCGCTCTTGTGGCTGAAACGCTCTTCGCCGCGCAGCAGGCGACGGATGACGCCGATGGCTTCGTCCTGACGATCGCGTTGCACCATGGGGTCGATGCCGAGCATGTACGCATCCGAAGGCAGGGCCCCAGGGCCAGAGCCAAAGATGACGCGGCCGCCCGTCATGTGGTCGAGCTGTACGATCCGCTGAGCGACGTTGAATGGGTGATGGTAGGGCAGCGAGACCACGCCCGTGCCAAGCCGGATGCGGTGCGTGCGTTCGCCGGCGGCGGCGAGGAACAGCTCCGGCGAGGCGATGATCTCCCAGCCCGTCGAGTGGTGCTCGCCGCACCAGAACTCATCGAACCCCAAGCGATCCAGGTGCTCGGCGAGGTCGAGGTCGCGGCGGAACTGCAGGGTCGGATGTTCGCCGATGGGATGATGAGGTGCCAGGAAGGCGCCGAATTGAAGTCGCGGCATGATGAGTCTCGAATCGTCGCTTGTTGAGGGTTGGCATCGAAGCACGGTGGGTTCATCGGTTTCAAGTGTGGGGCCTCCATTGCGACAACGGCGGCGGATTGACGTAGGCTGACGAACACGGTCGGCCGCAAGGCTCGCCGTGACCCGATGGGTAGGGAGAAGGAGGAGGGGACGTGAAGGCATCCGACCTGTTCGTGAAGGCCCTGGAGGCCGAGGGCGTCGAGTACGTGTTCGGCATTCCGGGCGAAGAGAATCTCGACCTGCTCGAGTCGTTACGCACGTCGAATATCAAGCTGATATTGACGCGCCACGAGCAGGCCGCCGGATTCATGGCGGCCACCTACGGACGATTCACCGGTAAGGCCGGCGTTTGTCTTGCGACGTTGGGGCCGGGCGCGACGAACTTCGTCACCGCCGCGGCCTATGCCCAGCTCGGCGGCATGCCGATGGTGATGATCACCGGCCAGAAGCCGATCAAGGCCAGCAAGCAGGGCCACTTCCAGATCGTCGACATCGTCGACATGATGAAACCGCTCACCAAGTTCACCCGCCAGATCGTCTCCGCCGACAACATTCCGGCGCGCGTTCGCGAGGCCTTCCGCCGCGCGGAGGAAGAGCGCCCCGGTGCCACACACCTCGAACTGCCCGAGGACATCGCCCACGATCAGACCGAAGTCGACGTGCTGCCGGGCAGCTACGCACGGCGTCCGCTCACCGACGAGAAGGCGATTTCGCGCGCGGTGGATGCCATCGCCAACTCCAATCGACCCCTCCTGATGATCGGCGCCGGCGCGAACCGTAAGACCACCACGAAGATGCTGCACGAGTTCGTCGACAAGCTGGGCATCCCGTTCTTCAACACGCAGATGGGCAAGGGCGTGCTCGACGAGAATCATCCGTTGTGGCTCG
>JBFKCZ010000091.1:0-8198 GCA_041620035.1 Pseudomonadales bacterium | reverse complement strand
GTCGAGCGCGTGCACGTCGATGGCAAAACGATCGACGTCGTGCCCACGAGCCAGCTCGGCCTCCCGGAGATCTACTATCAGAAACCTCCGGCCAAGGTCGGCCCGGTGCCGAAGGGACCCGCGAAGCGCATACCTTTTGGACGCCTCTACGGTACGCGCTCGGGCGACAAAGGCGGTTGTGCGAACGTGGGCGTCTGGGCGAAGACCGACTCGGCCTATGCGTATCTCCAGCAATACCTCAGCGTCGAGCAGCTGAAGAAACTCCTGCCCGACATGGCACCATTCGCCATCGACCGGCACGAGATGCCGAACCTGCGCGCGCTCAACTTCTACATCCACGGTGTGCTCGGCGATGGTGTCTCGTCGAGTACGCGCATCGACGGACAGGCGAAGTCGCTCGGTGAGTACCTGCGCTCCCGGCCGATCGATGTGCCGGACGTGTTGGCGGCCGAAGCGATCCTGCCATGAGCGAGGTCATGAACCAGATGGACGACGGTGCATTGGAACACTTCCGCGCGGAGGTGAGTGCCTGGCTCACGGCGAACCGTCCGCCGGAGCCCGACTTCCTGCTGCCCGAGAGTTTCATGGAGGTCGGCACCGACGCACAGTTCCACTTTCTGCGCGACTGGCAGCGCAAAGTCTACGAGGCGGGCTATCTCGGCATGTCCTGGCCGAAGGAGTACGGCGGTGGTGGTCGGCCGCAGATGTACCAGGACATCGTGAATGCGGAGATGGCGCGTCAGAAAGTGCCGTTCGTGCCGAACACGATCGGACTCAACTGGGCCGGTCCGTTGATCCTCGCGATCGGAACCGAAGAGGACAAGCGGCGCTATATTCCCGGCATTCTGAGCGCCGAGGACATCTGGTGTCAGGGCTTCTCGGAACCGGATCAGGGCTCGGATCTCGCCAACTGTCAGACGCGTGCCGTGCGCGATGGCGACGAATACGTCATCACGGGATCCAAGATCTGGACGAGCCTCGGCAGCTACGCGAAGTACATGATTCTGCTCGCGAGAACCCACCCCGACGCGGCGAGTCGATATGCGGGGTTGAGCTACTTTCTAGTACCGATGCAGGTGCCTGGCATCGAAGTGAAGCCCATCCGTAAGATCACGGGCGAATACGGCTTCACGCAGACGTTCTTCAACGAGGCCCGCGTCCCCGCGAGTTGTCTCATGGGCAAAGAGGGCGAAGGGTGGAAGATCGCGATGACCACGCTCACCTTCGAGCGGGGCGTCACCGGCGGTCAGGCCGGCGGTTTGTCGGGCATGGCGCTCACCGTCGGCGATGTCGTGGAACTCGCGCGCACCTCGCTCAGGGACGGGCGTCCTGCCATCGAAGATCCGCTGGTACGCGATCAGCTCGTGAAGTTCCTCATCGAAGAGCAGGGCGACCGTTTGTGCGTTGCGCGTTCCCGTGTACCCGCACTGTGCAGTGAACGTCCCCTTGCGATTGCGCTGTCGGGCAAGTTGCGCGGCACCGAGCATCGCCGACGCCTCTTGCAGTTCGCGATCTCGTTGCAGGGCGCCAATGGGGTGCGATGGGTGGGCGATGCCGATGTGGCGGCGGGCGGTAAGTGGCAACGCTCCTATTTCAATGCGTTCTCCGCGACGATCGGTGGAGGCACCAGCCAGATTCAAGCCAACATCGTGGGCGAGCGTGTGCTCGGCCTGCCGAAGGACTGAACAGTGACGGCGCAATCGAATGTACGGCGTGCAGCCATCGAGTTCAGCGAAGAGCAGTCGATGCTGCTCGATACTGCGGTGAGCTTCTTCAAGGACAAGTCGCCGGTAGCCGCGGTTCGCTCCCGGCTCGAAACCGAGCACGGATTCGAACGGTCGACGTGGGACGAGATCGTGGCGCTCGGCTGGTCGAGCCTCGCCATTCCGACCGAATACGGTGGTAGCGGCCTGTCGCTTGCCGAAGCAGCGACCATCGCCGAACCGATGGGACGGCATCTGTTCGCGGCACCGCTGACGTCGACGCATCTGTTCGTACAGGGTGTACTTGCCGCGGGCAGCAGCGCGCAGAAGAACGCGCATCTCGCGCGTGTCTGCGACGGCGCCGTCGCGACCGTCGCGCTGTTCGAAACCGAGGGCAGTTGGGAGATCTCGCGACCGACCTGTACGGCGACTTCTGTCGGCGGCTCGCTGCGTCTGAGCGGCACCAAGATCCTGGTCACCGACGCGGCGGCGGCCGATCTGCTGCTGGTTTCCGCGCGCCACGGAAATGCGACGGTGCTGATCGTGCTTACCGCGTCGGACATTCCAGCCTCGGCGCGCCGGCGCGAGACAGTCATCGACGAAACCCGGCGCAGCTACCGACTGCAGCTCGACGGCATCACGGTGCCGTCGAACCGAATGCTGGCAAGCGGTGCCGGTGGCATCGAGGCGATTCGCAATGCAGCCCTGTTACTCGTATCGGCGGAGGCCGCTGGCGGTATCGCCGGTGTGCTCGACATCACCGTCGACTACCTCAATACGCGCACCGCATTCGGCCGCAAGATCGGCAGCTTCCAGGCGCTCAAACACACCTGCGCCGACATTCTGATCGGCCTCGAGCGGTCGCGCTCGCACGTCTATCACGCGGCGACCGTGCTTGCGGCCGGTGAAGCTGGCGAAGCGGCGCTGCGCATGGCCAAGGTCGAAGCGTGTGATTCCTTCGCCTTCGCCGGCGACCGTGCCATTCAGTTTCACGGTGGGTTCGGCTTTACCTACGAGTGCGATGCGCAGTTGTATCTCAGGCGTGCCCTCTGGCTGCAGTATTGGTTCGGCGACGGCCCGCATCATCGCAAACGGTTGGCCGAGTTGCTCCTGCCTGCACCGTGACGCTGTGGGAGCGCCCTTGGGCGCGAACGGGAAGCACACAGGAGATAGACATTCGTTGAGGAGGTTGCATGGATCTGTCTTATAGCAAGGAGCACGAGTCGTTCCGGCGCGAAGTCGCCGAGTTCCTGCGCAGCCACGCCAAGGAGGCACCGAAGGGTGGTGCGCAACGATCACCGGAGGCACTCAAGTGGCAGCGCCTGCTGATCGAGAAGGGCTATGCGGCGCGCACGATTCCCAAGGAATACGGTGGCTTCGGTGCAGAGCCCGACATCCTGAAGTCGCGGATCATCGCGGAGGAGTTTGCCAAGGCGCAGGTGTCGTCAGGGCTCGGCGGACAGGGCATTTCCATGCTGGTCCCCACCCTGCTCGAAATGGGCAGCGAAGCCCAGAAGCGGGAGTTCATCGCGCCGACGTTGCGCGGCGAACTGGTCTGGTGTCAGGGCTATTCGGAGCCGGGGGCGGGCAGCGACCTCGCCAATCTGCGCACCAGCGCGGTACTCGACGGCGACGAGTGGGTGGTCAATGGCCAGAAGATCTGGACAAGCACCGCCCATCTCGCCGACTGGATCTTCTGTCTCGTGCGCACCGAACCCGATGCGCCCAAGCATCAGGGCATCAGTTTTCTGCTGTTTTCCATGAAGACGCCCGGCATCGAGGTCCGCCCGCTGATCGACATGACCATGAACCGGAACTTCAACGAAGTGTTCTTCACCGATGTGTGGGTGCCGAAGCAGCAGATCGTCGGCGCGCGGGGCGAGGGCTGGAAAGTGGCCAACTCGATTCTGCGCCACGAGCGGGGTTCGCTCGCCGATCCGAACATCATGTCCAGTCGATTGAACGCGCTCATCGAAGTGTTGAAACGCGAAACCGTGGACGGCCGCCGCGTCATCGACAACCCGGTGTTCCGCGATCGACTGATGCAAATCCAGGGTCGCGTAATGGCCATGCAGGCGAACGACCTGCGTCTCTTGTCGGCCCAGGTGAATCAGCAGAACCCCGGCATCGCCGCCATGATCGTGAAACTGCAAGGCACCGAACTGCGCCACGAACTCGAGCAACTCGCCATCGACGCGATGGGTGAACTGGGGCTCCTGTACGGCGATACGCCCTATCTGCGCGATCAAGGCAGCTGGCAGCATCAGTACATGTTCTTCCTGGGGCTGATCATCGGTGGCGGTACCTCGCAGATTCAGAAGAACATCATCAGTGAGCGCGGCCTTGGCATGCCGCGTGAGCCGAAAGTGGCGAAGGCCTGAGGAGCAGCAACATGGAATTCGGACTTTCGCAGGAACAAGTTCAACTCGTCGACTCGCTGACGCGGTTCCTCAAGGATGCCGGGGGACTCGATCGCGCGCGCAAGTTCGCGGCGGACGATGAAGGGCGAGCCAAGGATCTCATCGAGGGCCTGGCGCAGATCGGCATCGCGGGGCTCATCGTGCCCGAGGCTCACGGTGGCGTGGGGATGTCGTTTGTGGACGCCGCACTGGTGGCGGAGTGCCTGGGTCATGGCGTCGCGCCGGTGCCGTACATCGGCGCCTCGGTGCTCGCACCGCTTGCGCTGGAACTCGCGGGTTCCGATGCGCAGAAGAGTGCGTGGCTGCCACGCATCGCGGCGGGCGAAGTGAGCATCGGGGTCGCGCTCGCGGAATCGACCGGTGCCCGCGAAGGCGCCGGCGTCGACTGCAAGGACGGCAAGCTGAGCGGACGTTCGCTGTTCGTCATCGACTTCGAGGCCGACGCCTATCTCGTTGCCGATCGCAGTGGGCGACTCCACCTCGTAGCGGCCGATGCGGCTGGTTTGAGTCGCAAGCCGCTGAAGACCGTCGATACCACCCGACCCACCGGTGAGCTCTCTTTCGAGGGTGTGAAGGCCGAGTTGCTTCCCGGCAGTGAAGACGGTCGCGTGTTGCGACGGCTGATCGACGTCGGAAGAGTCATGCTGGCAGCCGACACGCTCGGCGCCGCGCAGAACATGCTCGATCAGGCCGTGGCCTACTCGCTCACCCGTGAGCAGTTCGGCCGGCCGATCGGCTCGTTCCAGGCCGTGAAACACATGTGTGCGGAAATGGCGGCGTCATTGGAGCCGTGTCGTGCGTTCGTCTGGTATGCGGCGCATGCCCTCGATGCGCTGCCGGCGGAAGCGACGCTGACTGCATGTCACGTCAAGGCCCACCTCGCCGAGGTCGGCACGTTCGTTGCGCGCACTTCGACGGAGGTGCACGGCGGCATGGGATTCACAGACCTGGTCGGATTGCATTACTGGTTCAAGCGCATCGGCTTCAACCGGCAGATGCTCGGCAGTCCAGAGTCGGTGCGCGAGGAGGCAGCCCGGGCCCAGCAACTCGTCGCGTGAGGCCGGCGCCGCACGGTGTGCCTGCATCAGAGGTATCGATAGCACGCACGCCCGACGCCTATCGGCGCGAGAAGGCGCGCGTCGGCAACGTGCCGGTGAGCACGAAGATCTTTCAGGGCATCGGCGCGCTTCCCGGCAGCCACAAAGACTTCGCGTTCAACACCTTTCTGCTCCTGTACTACAGTCAGATTCTGGGCGTACCGGCCTCTTCGGCGTCGATCGTGCTGGCGATTGCGCTGGTAGTCGATGCGATCAGCGACCCCATCGTGGGCGCGTACTCCGACAGCTTCCGCTCACGCCTGGGTCGCCGGCACCCTTTCATGTACGCGGCCGCGCTGCCTCTCGGGGTGTTCATGTATCTGTTGTTCTCCCCGCCTGCCGGAGCGAGTACGGCGCTGCTGCTCGGTTGGATGCTCACGTTCACGCTGCTGGTGCGGCTCGTCTTCACCTTCTTCGTCGTGCCCTGGAACGCGGTTGCCGCGGAGTTCTCCCAGGACTACGTGGAACGTACGTCGATCGTCACCTATCGCTACCTCGTCGGCTGGATCGGTGGTGTCACCTTCTCGGTGCTCGTGTACACGTACGTGTTCTCGAGTTCGGCTGCGTATCGTGCCGGGCAACTCGACCCTGGCAACTACCCTCTGTTTGCGATCGTGCTCGGATTGTTCATTCCGCTCTGGTGCCTTGTGTCGACTCACTTCACGCGGCGCGAGGTACCGTACCTCCTGCAGCCGACTCAGGCGACACCGCGATTCGACCTGCTGGCGTTGTTTGGTCAGGTCCTGCTGGCGCTCGGCAGCGCCAACTTCAGGCTGTTGTTTCTGGCAACACTACTGTTCTCGGGGATCGCGGGTATCGGCGGCGTCTTCGACATCTACATGAACACCTACTTCTGGGAGTTTGCGCCCGCGGACCTGCGGTGGTTCGCCGTCACGATCCTGGGTGCGTTCGCCGCGTTCGTCGCCGTGCCAATGCTTCAGCGCCTGTATCAGAAGCAGCACATTCTCGTCGTCACACTCGCGTGCGCCATGTTGCTCGGCATGTTGAAAGTGGTCCTGCGATTCGCCGACGTCTGGCCCGACAACGGTGATCCGATGCTGCTCGTCGCTCTGGTGGCGCATGGGTGCGTCGTCATCTTTCTGCTCACCATTGCCGGCATCATGTTCGCTTCGATGATTGCGGATCTCGTCGATGAACAGGCACTGCGGGTCAATCTCCGCCAGGAGGGTGTGCTGTCGTCGGCCATCGGTTTTTCCAGCAAGGCAACATCGAGTATCGGACTGATCGCGGGCGGTGTGCTGCTGGACTACGTCGTCGCCTTCCCCCGCGGCACACAGCCCGGCGAAGTGGCTGCGGATACCTTGTTCAGACTCGCGTTCACCGACGGCATCGCCATTCATCTGCTCTACGCATTACCGATCTATCTGCTCACGCGATACACGCTCACCCGAGCTCGACTTCGGGAGATTCAGGAGCAACTCTTCCGGGGGACGTGACTTGCCTCATCCGTGCGCGGGTCGAGAAAATTGTCAGAGCGTGCTTGACTTCGGCAACCCGAACCGTCACTGTCCGCGCCGCGTGTCGAACGCGCGGCACTCGCCCCCCGGGCCTGTGTCATCTCGATACCCTCTCTAGTAACCATCCGTTCCTCCAGTTCGCGCGTGGGAATGACGGCAAGACGCAATGTCTGTGCTGCCCGTCGGGCGCACGTGTTGCCCAAAGGAAAAACAAATTGAACAAGAATGAATTCGAATCCCTCGGGATTGGCGGGAAGTTTTTGCGTGCCCTCCAGGACGTCGGCTATGTAACACCGACGCCGATTCAGGCGCAGGCGATCCCGCATCTGCTCGGCGGCAAGGACCTGCTCGGCATCGCGCAGACCGGCACCGGCAAGACGGCCGCCTTCGCGCTGCCGCTGTTGCAGCGTCTCGATCAGGAAAACCTGCGCCCGAGACCCAATCGTCCCAGGGCGCTGATCCTCGCGCCCACCCGTGAACTCGCGCTCCAGATCCACGAAGAGCTCGCTGGGTTCGGTCGCTATACCAAGTTGCGGCACGCCTTCATCTTCGGCGGCGTGGGTCAGCACCCGCAGGTCAAAGCACTGTCAGGCGGCCTCGATGTGCTCGTGGCCACGCCGGGTCGATTGCTCGATCTCGCATCGCAACGTCACCTCGATCTGTCGGATGTCTCCGTACTGGTCCTCGACGAGGCCGACCGGCTGCTCGACATGGGCTTCATCCGTGACGTGAAGCGAATCGTCGCGCAGACACCGAAGTCGAGACAGTCGCTGCTCTTTTCGGCAACCATGCCGAAAGAAGTGGCGGCCCTCGCGCGGGAGATTCTGAAGGATCCCGTGCGTGTCGACGTATCGCCGAAGCAGGTGACCGTCAAGGAGATCGATCAACGCGTCATCATGGTCGGCAATGCCGACAAACAGCGCATGCTGGAACGATTGCTGCGCTTCGAAGAGGTTTCGCGGGCCATCGTGTTCACACGTACCAAACATGGTGCCAACAAAGTGGCCCAGCATCTGGAACGTGCCGGCATCGGTGCCGAAGCGATTCATGGCAACAAGTCGCAGGGCGCGCGTCAGCGGGCGCTGCAGAACTTCAAGAACGGTGACTCATGGGTGCTCGTGGCGACCGACATTGCGGCGCGTGGCCTCGACATCGACGCCGTGTCGCACGTCTTCAACTACGAACTGCCCCACGAACCGGAAAGCTATGTCCATCGGATCGGTCGCACGGGACGCGCGGGCGCTTCGGGTGTTGCCTGGTCGCTGGTCGACCCGTCGGAACGCAGTCGCCTCCGCGCGGTCGAGCGGTTGATCAAGTTCGTGCCACCGCAGATGAACGTCGAATTGCCGCCGCGCGACCCATCGCAGGCAGCTGTTGAAAGGGTTGCCCGTCCCGCGCAATCTCGGTCGAACGGTGATGGCCGTCGCCGGGAACCGCGACGCGACGGCAACGGTGCTGCCGGCAACGGCGGTCAGGCGGGTCGGCGCCGTTCGAGTCGGC